>JABWBV010000821.1 GCA_013359445.1 Anaerolineales bacterium
CCATACTATCATAACTGTGTGGTAAGCATGAAACCGGACGGGACCGAAGTGACGGATGCTGACCGCCGCGCTGAAGAGATCGTGCGCGAAATGATCACCAAACAGTGCCCTGATGATAGTATTCTCGGTGAAGAGTTTGGAGCGACCACTCTATCGAAAACTCCCTATCGCTGGGTCATTGACCCTCTTGATGGGACAAGCAATTTTGCGTTAGGCGTGCATTATTGGGGCGTTTCCATTGCCAGGGTTGTGGATGGATGGCCAGACATCGCGGCCCTCTACTTCCCCGTGTTTGGAGAATTGTACACAGCCCGGCGCGGGGGCGGCGCACACCTGAACGGCGCGCCCCTTCGCACGGCCCCCGCGCCCCTCCCGCGCCCGGTTGCCTTCTTTGCCTGCGATAGCCGCGTCCACCGACACTACCATGTCAACCTGCCGTACAAAGCACGCATATTGGGGTCCGCCGCATACAACTTTTGCGCACTCGCGCGGGGCATTGCCACCATCGGGTTTGAAACCACCCCGCGCATCTGGGATCTTGCCGCAAGCTGGCTCGTCTTGGAAGAAGCAGGCGGAGCACTTCACCCCTATCAAAACGCCCCCTTCCCCCTCCAACCGGCCACCGATTACAAGTCGCTTCCCTACCCCATCCTCGGCGCAGAAAACCAGGAAACCCTCACCCTGGCCCGCCAACAAATCACCCCCAAACAAAAATAACGTAGTTGCTCCCCCTTTCTCGAAAAAAGGCTTAGGGGATGTCCATCCTCTGAGCCTTTTTCGGGGAATTATCTCCGCTCGTAATGACAAAATAACAACAGGGCAAACAAAAACTGCCCTGACAATTCCCACCTAACATCTATTTCGGAGGTCTCTTATGGAATACCGTTTTCTCGGAAATTCTGGTCTCAAAGTTTCCGCATTATCATTAGGTGCCTGGGTCACATATGGTGGCCAGGTTGGCGAAGAAATTGCCTACGCCTGCATGACCGCCGCCTACGAGGCAGGGGTCAACTTTTTTGACAATGCTGAAGCCTATGCTGGTGGCAATGCCGAAACCGTGATGGGCAATGTCATCCAAAAAGTCGGCTGGAAACGCTCCGACCTGGTCATTTCCACCAAAATCTTTTGGGGCGGAGCAGGCCCCAACGACACCGGCCTCTCCCGTAAACACATTCTCGAAGGCACCCAAGCCGCCCTCAAACGCCTCCAAACGGATTACGTTGACCTGATCTTCTGCCACCGCCCGGACAAATACACCCCCATCGAAGAAACCGTTCGTGCGATGACACATGTCATCAACCAGGGCTGGGCCTATTATTGGGGCACCAGCGAATGGAGCGCCCTCCAAATCCGGCAAGCCTACGACATCGCCCGCAGGGAACATCTGATCCCCCCAACGATGGAACAACCCCAATACCACATGTTCCACCGCGAGCGGTTTGAGAAAGAATATGCCCGGCTATACTCAGACATCGGCCTGGGCACCACCATCTGGAGTCCGCTCGCCAGCGGTTTGCTGACCGGCAAGTATAACGATGGGTTCCCC
>JABWBV010000822.1 GCA_013359445.1 Anaerolineales bacterium
ATGAAATTTATCTGAATTTTCCCGACGAGAGAGGGAATTTAGTCCCACTCCCCTCATGGTAAAATCCTGGGGCCACTCTCTCTGTAATTACACACAGGTCGGGGTTAAGTTTCTGCGTGTGTAATTACCACTCTCTTATTTAATTGCAAGGAGACCCTATGTTAATCAGTGTAGAACTCGAAAACGCCATCAACCAACAAGTCGGTAATGAATTTGGAGCCAGTCTCCAATATGTCAGCATCGCATCGTACTTCAAAAATGAAGATTTGGAACAACTCGCCGCCTTCTTCACCCGTCAAGCGGATGAAGAACGGATGCACGCCATGAAATTTGTCGGTTACGTGCTGGACACGGGCGGGCAGGTGCGTATCCCCGCCATTCCCGCCACCCGGTACGATTTCCAATCCGCCGAAGATGCCGTACAAACCGCCCTGAACTGGGAACTCGAAGTGACCCGCCAGATCAACGGCCTGATGGACATCGCGGTAGAAAAACGGGATTACATGGGACAGGACTTCCTGCGCTGGTTCATCACCGAACAGCGGGAAGAAGTCTCCACCATGAGTACCCTGCTCAACATCGTCAAACGGGCGAAGGACAACCTCCTGCGCGTGGAAGATTACCTGGCCCGTCGCCCCGACCCCCACACCGCAGATGCCGGGGGCGAGGCCGAAGCGGAATAAAAGACCTCATAAAAAGCAGGGCATGGCGTTCGGCCATGCCCTGCTTTTTTTTGGTCATTTCCCATCAAAAATTGAAGCACCTTTTTCCACATCAATCCGTTGCCACTATCCCGTCCGGTTCGACGGGGGGACGGGTCTGCACCCGGAGCAATTTGAACCCCGTTTGCACCGACGTTCCGATCAACAACGCAAAAATCAACGTCCCAGCCCCCGCGGGGCCACCGAGCAACCACCCCAGCGTCACCACGATCACCTCAATGCTCCCCCGCGCCACCCCGACACTCCACCCAAACCGGCGGTGGATCGCCAACATCAACGTGTCCCGCGGCCCTGCCCCCGCGTTGACGCCGATATAAATCGCACTCGCCAAACCCATACACGCAATCGCCCCCAACAGCATCGCCAATTGCACAGGCAAGTTATTCTGCACCGGACGAATGAGGGACAGCGCCCAATCTTCCCACAGGCCAATGCTCAAAATATTCGCCAGCGTCCCCCACCCCACCCGTTCCCGCAGAGAGAGCGCAATGGACAAGACAAAAAAGCCCGTAATGACCGTCGTTCGGCCAGGGGTGATATGCAAAATTTGCGACATCGCTACCTCAAACACCGCCCACGGACTGGTGCCCAAATTGGCCCGGATCATGGTGGCAATGGCAAAGCCAAAAATGAGGAAAGCAGATTGAATGACGAGGAAGTCGCGAGGGAAGGTGCGCCAGCGGATGGGTTTGAACATAAGGGGTGGATTGTACAGTTACGCCTTAAGAGAGCGTTGCAGAATAGCTGAGAAAAAAGGGGTGTTTTGTGAGAAGATTAAGGTGTCATCCAATAACTTTTCAACAAAACACCCATGCCGATTCTAC
>JABWBV010000260.1 GCA_013359445.1 Anaerolineales bacterium
GGTTCAATGGAGATGAGGAGAAGCAACCGTTACACATCTTTCTCATTCCTACTTATTAGCCCCCAAAATTCTTTTCCGTTTTCTCCTTCAAAGCGTACCGCACCCGAACGAACTAATATTTTACGAAGCTCATTATCGTCAAACCCTGCTAAACGCTTCTTGATCTCATCGAAACTACGCTTTTTCCACTTATCTGCCTCCAGCAACTTTTTAGCAGCCTGTTCTGCCATAAACTCCGTTCGCGACTCGGTTTTCAGTCTTCTTTCTTGAAGCGTAAACGTAAAAAAGGCTGCTATGATGGCTGTGATTGCCGAAGTTAAAATCGTCTCGAACATACCTTGTTTGCTCCTATGCTATATTATTGCTCTTGCTTCGATTACATTTCTCACATAACAATTCGATATTTCGTGCAGTATTACTACCCCCTCGCGAAATCGGCACAATATGGTCATATTCTAATTTTTCTCGATTACCGCATCTCGCGCACTTACCCCCATCTCGACGCCAGACTTCAATTCTCACACTCTCGGGTATACGAGGTCTTGAATAAGGGTTATCAGATGTGGGTGGATCATTAGAAAACTTAAGTCGCAATTTTTCAAACCGTCTGCGTTCTTTATCAAACTCCTCTAAGATTAATAATGCACATTGTTCATCTGTATATTGGCTGTTTTGATCCACTTCATAAATAAACCAGTTGAATAACCAATAATCGCCTTTCCTCCAGCCATTTTCTATTTTAACAGGTTTGATTTTAGATTTTAGTAAGGTTTGTAAGGCAAATATTCTTTTAGAAAGCTCGACGTCATTGAGCTTGTCATCTGCTATTTGTAACCAAAATGCTAGCATGTTCTTCATGATCTGCTTCCAATTTGGATAGATAGCATTAATAAAAATTTTGTACTTTTCGCGCACTTCACTATTTCCGAGTAACACCCGTTCTATTGCTATTTCTGGGCGTATCGGGTATGCATCAGCAAGCATGTACACATCCAACCAAAAATCTAAAACTGGACCAATATCATCGCGAAAAGGGAAGGTATAAATATTTTTAATTCCTTTCATAACGAATCCCTAAATCTCACTTCTCTTATTAAATTTTCAAAAGCCCACCAATAATGATAAGACGAACACATCACTAAGAAAAACGTAAACATTAACTCCCCTTCTCCATCTCCCTCACCTTCCCCGTCCGCCTCAAATGCCGCTCCTCCGCGGTGAACCTCGCAGACAAAAACGCCGCGACCAACTCCTTCGCCACTTCCGGGCCGATGATCCGCGCGCCCAGGCAGAGGACGTTCATATCGTCGTGTGGTAGGAACAAGGAATAGGATGGTAGATTATGCAACGGCGAATTCTGTGTACTGTCGCATTTCCGGCGGGTGGAAGGCCAGGACAATGTCTTCATTGGGTACGCCTGCTTCCAGCAAATCAGTCGCAATCCCATCTTCCGTCCAATCTTCTTCGATCCAGAACTTGTCATTCCGAATTCGGACGTAAAGGGTTGGTTTCCGAGCGTGGCCTTGTTCTGTCCAGCCGACACGAATAAGCATATAGTTATCACTTTGTTCATCTGAAATTACCTCAGTATCTAGCTTGGAATAAGGCGCCTGACTGAGTAATTTTGCATAGTCCGACAAAATGCGTTTTATCAGGGTTCGGTATTTTGTTCGTTTATCCATTTTACAATCTCCTGGTTTGAGAGATTCACAACGATAATAGAGACTTTATATCGCTCCTGAATCAATTGAATCGCTTCCTGTTGAAAGAATTCAAGATAAATTTTCTCACCAATTGCTAAAAACAACTTTCGCATGGGGTCAACAAGTTCCAGAAATGTCAGATAGAGGATATATTGACCGAGGGCAGTCTTCAAATCCTGAATGGGTGAACGTCCTACAAAACTTTTGATCTCGACTGCGATTTTTTCGTTTCCACGTTCGGCGGCAATCGCACGTTCTGCCGCTAAATCTACTGAAAGTTCAACTTCTTTGTAGACGATTGGATATGGATCATGCGTGATCGTCCAACCATCTTTGATTAGCGCACTTTTTACAGCGTCATGAATAATGTCTCGTGCCATAACCCAAGTATAACCAGAAAATTGCCTGACTACAAATTCCCCTTCTCCATCTCCCTCACCTTCCCTGTCCGCCTCAAGTGCCTTTCCTCCGCCGTAAATTTCGCGGACACAAACGCCGCGACCAACTCCTTCGCCACTTCCGGGCCGATGATCCGCGCGCCCAGGCAGAGGACGTTCATATCGTCGTGTTCCACCCCTTGATGGGCGGAGTAGGTGTCGTGAGCGAGGCCCGCGTAAATGCCGGGGATTTTGTTCGCGGCGATGCACGCCCCCACGCCGGAGCCGCATAGCAGGATGCCGCGCTCGGCCTGCCCGGCGAGGATCGCGTCCCCGATCTTTTTGGCGTAGTCGGGGTAGTCTACGGCCTCGGGGGTGAAGGTGCCGAGGTCGAGGGGTTCATGTCCGGCGGCGCGGACGGCGTCAAGGATGGTGGGTTTGAGGGGGAAGCCACCGTGATCGGCGGCAATGGCGATTTTCATTTGAGTCCTTCTTAACCACTAAGGACACAAAGGAACACGAAGGTTTTTCAAAATATCCTTTGTGAACCTTTGTGTACTTTGTGGTGAAATTTCTTTATCGTTTCAACAGTTCCATCGCCACCTTCGCGATATTCTTCGGCGTAAACCCAAACTGCTCATACAACACCTCATACGGCGCGGACGCCCCGAAGTGATCGAGCGTAATCATCGCCCCTTGCGCCCCGACCCACTGTTCCCAGCCCATCGAAATCCCGGCTTCGACGGCGAGGCGGGCGGTGACGTTGGGGAGGAGGACGGTGTCGCGGTATTCGGCGGGTTGTTGTTTGAAAAGTTCCCAACTGGGGAAGGACACAAGCCGGACGTTGATCCCTTCCGCCATGAGGTTGAAACCCGCTTCGATGATGAGGCCGACTTCGGAGCCAGAGGCCATGAGGATCAGTTCGGGGTCGCCGTCGCCCAGGTCGGCGAGGACGTAAGCACCTTTTTGAAGCTCACTGGCGGGGGCGAAGATCTCGCGGTCGAGGGTGGGGACGTTTTGGCGGGTGAGGGCGAGGGCGGTGGGGCCATTCCGCCGGGCGATGGCGACTTTCCAGGCTTCGGCGGTTTCGTTGGCGTCGGCGGGGCGGAGGGTGACGAGGTTGGGGATGGCGCGGAGCGATGCAAGGTGTTCGACGGGTTGGTGGGTGGGGCCATCTTCGCCGAGGCCGATGCTGTCGTGGGTGAAGACCCAGATCGGGGCGTAGTGGCTGAGGGCGGCGAGGCGAATGGCAGGGCGAGCGTAATCGGCGAAGACGAGGAAGGTCGCGCCGTAGGGGATGAGGCCACTGTGAACAGCCATGCCATTGAGGATCGCGCCCATGCCATGTTCGCGGACGCCGAAGTGGAAGTTGCGGCCTGAGGGAGTCTCCGCCTGGAAGGCGGGAAGACCGTCGAGCCAGGTTTTGGTGGAACCGGCGAGGTCAGCGGAACCGCCGAGGAGTTCGGGGAGGTGGGGGGCGAGGGCGTTGAGGACTTTGCCGGAGGCGTTGCGGGTGGCTACCCCTTTCTGATCGGCGGGGAAAACGGGCAGGGACGCGGCCCACCCTTCGGGCAGGGTGCGGGAGGCGATGCGTTCGAGTTCGGCGGCGAGATCGGGGTGGGCGTCCCGGTAGGCGGTCAGGGCATCGTTCCAGGTTTTTTCCCATTCTGCGCCGCGGTCGAGAGATTCGCGGAAGTGTTCGAGGACATCACCGGGAATGAGAAAACGGGGTTCGAGGGGCCAGCCGAGTTTTTCTTTCGCACCATTGAGTTCTTTGTCGCCGGGGGGTTCGCCGTGGGCTTTTTCGGTCCCCGCGCGGGTGGGGAGGCCGAAGCCGATGGTGGTGCGACAGAGGATCAGGCTGGGGCGGGGATCGACTTTGGCGGCTTCGATGGCGAGGTCAATCGCTTCGACATCGTTGCCATCGGGGACAATTTGCGTGTGCCAGCCATAGGCGTCGAAACGGGCGGCACGATCTTCGGTGAAGGCGATGGCGGTGTTTCCTTCGATGGAGATATGGTTGTCGTCGTAGAGGTAGATGATTTTACCGAGGCGCAGATGTCCGGCGAGGGAGGCGGCTTCGGAGGCGACGCCTTCCATCAGGTCGCCGTCGGTGACGATGCCGTAGGTGTAGTGATTGACGATGTCGTGGCCGGGGCGGTTGTAGCGGGCGGCGAGGTAACGTTCGGCGATGGCAATGCCGACTCCGGTGGCGAGACCCTGTCCGAGGGGGCCGGTGGTGATTTCTACGCCAGGGGTGAGGCCGTGTTCGGGGTGGCCGGGGGTGAGGCTCCCCCACTGGCGGAAGTTTTGGATTTGTTCGAGGGAGAGGTCGTAGCCAGTCAGGTGGAGGAGGGAGTAGAGGAGCATGGAGCCGTGCCCGCCAGAGAGGATGAAGCGGTCACGGTTGAGCCAGTGTGGGTTGGCAGGGTTATGATGGAGGTGGCGCATCCAGAGGGCATAGGCCATCGCCGCGCCGCCCATGGGGAGGCCGGGGTGGCCGGAGTTGGCTTTTTGGACGGCATCGGCAGAGAGGAAGCGGATGGTGTTGAGGGCGCGAGGGAGGAGGTCGGGGGTCATAGGATTCCTTTTTGATCCACGAAGGGCACGAAGAACACGAAGGATTCTAATCATTTCCCCTTGGTGAGCCTTTGTGACCGTTGTGGTGAATTTTTCTCAGGGGGTATTTTACCTTTTTTCCCGGCGAAGAACGCAAAGCGCACGAAAGTTTTTGTTAATCCTTATCTGTGAAAATCTGTTTTATCCGTGCCATCTGTGTCCCATTCAGGTATGATTAGGTTCATGCTCGAATGGTTTCCCAAATCTCCCCCTCTCGAAACGTACCTCGACAAACTCGGTCAACCCGTCAGCAACTTCGACCCCGAACAGCCAATTGACCACACCTGGCACGTTGACCAGCACGAACACCTCCTTGGCCCGGACGTGGATGGCCTGTTCGCCCGCGCGGTGGACTTACTCTTGCGCTACCAGTTTTACCCCTCCCAGGTGATGCACCACACCAGCGATTTCTCCCTCGAAAACCGCCAACTCCGTTTTGGTGACCGGATCGTACAACGGATTCACGCGATTCCAGGCGTGTTGGATGCCATCACGATGAACCGCATCACCAGCACCCTCGCCGAACCCACCCGGATCGGGTTCACCTACACCACGACCGAACACCACCTTGAAACGGGTGAATGGACGGCGACGGTGCTTCGGAAACGAGATGGGCAAGTCGCGTTGGTGATGTACGCCGTATCCAAACCGGGACCAAAGATGCCTGGATGGGCGAGGCCGTTTGCACGGGCGGTGCAGTTGCGGGCGCATCGGTTGGGAGTGGAACATTTTCAGCAAATTCTTCACGCATCACGAGTCACGCATCAACTGGCTCGTGACTCGTGATACGTGATGCGTGAAATCGTATGACCACCTTTCACCTCGGCACCATGGGCTACGGCTACAAAGACTGGCTCGGCACCTTCTACCCCGACCACGCCCGCCCCGAAGCCTACCTCTCCCACTACGCCCGCGCCTTCAACGCCGTCGAAATGGACACCACCTTCTACGGCACCCCGCGCGCGGACATCGTCCAACGCTGGCGCGAGCAAACCCCCGATGGTTTCATCTTCTGCCCGAAAACCCCCCGCACGATCACGCACGACAATCGCCTGGAAAACGGAATCGCGCTGATGGAAGAATTTACCGACCGGGTCGCGTTGTTGGGCGAAAAACTCGGCCCCATCCTCATCCAATTCCCGCCCGAATTTGACGCCACCCACGCGGGGGAAGTGGACACCTTCCTGGGCACCCTCCCCAAACATGCCCGCTACGCCGTCGAATTCCGTCACCGCTCCTGGGACACCCCCAAAACCGCCCGTATGCTCCACGCCCACAACCTTTGCTGGGTCTCCGCCGAATACATCATCATGACTCCGCGCCTTCATCGCACCACCGACTTTCTCTACCTCCGCTTCCTCGGGCGTCACGGCGCATTCGAGCGCAAAACCCACCTCCAAACCGACGTGACCCCCACCCTCCAAAAGTGGCACGCCCAACTCCAACCCGAACTCCCAAAAGTTGAAGCCGTTTACGCCTTCTTCAACAACGACTTCTCCGGCCACTCCCCCACCACCTGCAACGACTTCAAAAAGTTGCTGGGGTTGCAAATTATAGAGCCTGAAATCCCCAAACAACAAACCCTGTTTTGATTCGTGATTCGTGAATTTAAACTTCACGAATCACGAACCACGCTTCCTCCATGCACCGCACCGACCTCTCCCCCGACCCCCTCACCCAATTTGCCCTCTGGTTCCGCGCCGCCGACGACGCAGGCCTCCACCCTCGCGCCATGACCCTCGCCACCGCCACCCCGGACGGCATCCCCTCCGCCCGCATGGTCCTCCTCAAAGACTACGACGCCCACGGCTTCACCTTCTTCACCAACTACGAAAGTCAAAAAGGCCGCGAACTCGCCCAAAACCCCCACGCCGCCCTCGTCTTTTACTGGCTCCCCCAAGATCGCCAAATCCGCATCACCGGCACCATCGCCAAACTGACCCAGGCCGAGTCGGATGAATACTTCCAAACCCGCCCGCGCGGCAGTCAAATCGCCACCTGGGTCTCCCAGCAAGGCACCGTCGTCGAAAATCGCGCGATATTGGAAGCCCGTTATGAAGAATTTGTGGCACAATTCGGAGATGATCCAATTGTCCGCCCACGCTATTGGGGCGGCTACCGGCTCACCCCCCACGCCCTCGAATTCTGGCAAGCCGGCGAACACCGCCTCCACGACCGTTTCCGCTACACCCGACAGGGCGAGGAGTGGCTTCTCGAACGGCTGGCCCCATGATCAATTGTCAATTGTGAATGATCAATTCTTAATTGCCAATTGACAATTCAAAATTCACCATTGACCATTTTCCCCGGCTTCCCCCCCAAATCCCGCACCACCCCCGTCCCCGCGCAGTTCTTCACCGATCTGCTTCCCGCCATTGACGATCTGAGTGAACTCAAAGTCACGCTGTATGCCATCTGGCGGGTGGATCAAATGGAAGGCAACGTCCGGTTCCTGCGCCGCGCCGACTTCACCGTCGAAGATGGATTCATGTCCGGCCTGGGCAAAACGCGACAAGAAGCCGAAATCAAACTAGACGACGCCCTCGCACGCGCCACCACCCGCGGCACCCTCCTCGTCGCCACGTTGACTGGGAGCACCCTAAGCGGAGGCCTTGCGAAATCAAAATCCGAAATCGAAGGGCGCGCCGCCACCGAGACCCTCTACTTCCTCAACACCCCGCGCGGGCGCGCCGCCCTCGAAAGCCTCCAACAAGGCAAATGGAAACCCGACACCCTCCGCGACGCCACCCCCGTCCCCGCCGAACGCCCGAACATTTTCCGCTTATACGAAACCCACATCGGCCCCCTCACCCCCCTCATCGCCGACACCCTCCGCGAAGCCGAAGCCACCTACCCCCCCGAATGGATTCCTGACGCCCTTCAAATCGCCGTCGAAAACAACGTCCGCAAATGGCGCTACGTCGAAGCCATTCTCAACGCCTGGTTAGAAAAAGGACGCAATGACCGAGAAACTCTCCCAGATTCTGAAAAAGACCGCTACAAATATATCCGCGGTGAATTCGCCGACTTCATCGAACACTGATCCCCACCTTCCAAGCGAAACGCCCCCCCAAGTTTACCCGGCTCCACGCACGAACGACCTCCCTGGCGATCCAAACTGCCCCCACTGCGGCGGCATTGGCTACCTCCGCGCCGAGGTCCCCGTCGGACACCCCCATTTCGGCAAGCTCGAACCCTGCGTTTGCCGTCGCGCGGACATCCAACAACAAGCCCACGACCGCCTGTTCTCCTATAGCAATCTGCGCGAACTCCAACATCTAACCTTTGACGTCTTCAAAGCCCGCGGAAACATTGGCCTGGGTCCTTTTCAGGCAAACTCCCTGGAACGCGCCTTCAACTCCGCCCAGCAATTTGCCACCCACCACAAAGGATGGCTCCTCCTCCAGGGCAAATATGGGTGTGGCAAAACCCACCTCGCCGCGGCCATCGCCAACGAAGCTGTTGAAATTGGCGTTTCCACCCTGTTCCTCACCGTCCCTGATCTCCTCGACACGTTACGGTTTGCCTACAATGACCCGGAATTCACCTTCGAAGAACGCTTTGAAGAAATTCGGCGCGTCCCGCTCCTAATTCTCGACGACTTTGGCACCCAAAACGCCACCACCTGGGCACAGGAAAAACTCTTCCAAATCGTCAACTTCCGCTACATCAACCGCCTTCCCCTCGTCGTCACCACCAACCTCTCGCTGGAAGAGATTGAACCCCGCATCCGATCCCGCTTACAAGACCCCGAACTGGTCACCCGCGTCCAGATTCACGCCCCCGACTTTCGCCGCCCCTTTGACGACACCGGACACCACGAAATGTCCGCCCTCAAACATATTACCCATCTAACGTTCGGCACCTTCAACCTGAGGGAAAACGAAAATTTGCCCGCAATCGAACAAAAAAGCCTGGAAAAAGTCTTTCACGCCACCCAAAAATATGCCGAAAACCCCGAAGGGTGGCTCGTCCTACAAGGCAACTACAGCACCGGAAAAACCCACCTTGCCGCCGCTATCGCCAATTACCGCTCAGGGTTGGGGGTTCCCCCGTTGTTTGTCATTGTCCCCGACCTGTTAGATCACCTACGCGCCACCTTTGCCCCCGATAGCAACGTGCGCTACGACCGGCTCTTCGACGAGGTTCGCACCGCCCCTCTGCTCATTCTGGATGACCTCGGCACCCAATCTTCCACCCCCTGGGGACGTGAAAAACTTTACCAACTCTTCAACTATCGCTACATGGGCGAACTCCCCACCGTCATCACCATGGCCGACAGCATCGAAGAACTGTATCGCGCCGAACCTCGCATCGCCAGTCGGATGTTGGATACACGCTTGTGTACGATTTTTGCCATCACTGCCCCGGCCTATCGAGGACAACTCAATCGCATGGATAAAACCAGAAGAAATCGCAAATAACAAAAAACGCCCGGTTCAATGAACCGGGCGTTTTTGATTACGGGGTTGGCGAAGGCGTTGGTTGGGGTGTGACCACTGTGAGCAGGATGGTAATGGTCGGGGTATAGGTCGGGGTGGGTGTGTACGTGGCTGTGGGGGTGGGGGTAATGGTAGGGGAAGGGGTCCGTGTAGGCGTCCGGGTCAAGGAAG
>JABWBV010000261.1 GCA_013359445.1 Anaerolineales bacterium
CGGAACGTTTCACCTTTTTTTGCAAGCCCGCATAATTCTAAACAAATGTCCCCATGAACTGGGGACATTTGTCATTTTACGCCAAAAAGCTTTTCGGGAAAATTCATATGTTATGTCGCATTAGACACGAACCGTCATCTCGAAGGAGAAACTATGTCCCGAAAGCTAACCTTGATTATCTTCTTGCTCTGCTTGGCCTGGCTCATCCCCACGCGTGCACAGGCCCAAACCCCAGTTGTTCATGCCGTCTTGTTTTATTCCCCCACTTGCCCTCATTGCCATGAAGTCATGACCAATGTCCTTCCCCCGTTGAAGGAACAATACGGCGAGCAATTGCAAATTATGGAAATTAACGTGACCGAACAGGCCGGGGCCGAACTCTACCAGTTAGCCATCACGGCCTACAGCATTCCCCAAGATCGGCTAGGCGTTCCGGCCTTGTTTGTGGGAGACGCTCATCTGGTGGGGTCAATGGAAATCCCTTCCTGGTTTCCCGGCATCATCGAAGATGGGCTTCAAAACGGTGGATTGGATTGGCCGCCGCTTCCCGGTCTGGGGCCTTACGTCGAAACGTTTGACGCAACCGTTACCCAACAGCCTTTGACGATGGGGGACCGGTTTGCGCTCGATCTGGTTGGCAACACCATCGCGGTCATTGTCCTGACGGGCTTATTGATTACGCTCTTCCTGGCTGGTTACGCGTATACGAATCGGGTAACGCTCACCCCGTGGCCGGCATGGGTCATGCCTGTCCTGATTGGCTTAGGGATGGTAGTGGCCGGGTATTTGACCTTCGTGGAAACCACAAACACCGAAGCGGTCTGTGGCCCGGTTGGGGACTGTAACACCGTTCAACAGAGTGAATATGCTCGGCTATTTGGTGTTTTGCCCGTGGGTGTTTTAGGGCTGTTGGGTTACGTCGCGATTGGCATTGCCTATATCGTCAAAATGAAAGCGGATGAAAAACTCGCGAAAAAGGGGGCCTTGTCGATGTGGTGGATGGCTTTGTTGGGCACAGCCTTTTCGGTTTACCTGACTTTCCTCGAACCCTTTGTGATCGGCGCGACTTGTGCATGGTGTCTAAGCTCGGCGATCATTATGGCGTTAGTGTTGTGGGCCTCCACCCCGATGGCGTTGCAAGCAGTTGCTCGACGCCACCGCACCAGAGCGGGGCGTGCCTGAAAGGTTGTGGGATTCCCCCGGAAATCCAGCCAATCTTTTAAACGCTTCACCCAAAAAACGGTACGCCGTTTTAAATGAAAAAAGAGAGGGGGGGCGCTTGCGCCCCCCCTCTCTTTTCTTGAGCCGTATTCGATAGCTTATTCGCCAGCGATAAAGGCTTCCACCTTTTTCCGGGCTTCGTCATCGGTAAATTGCACGGGCGGGGATTTCATAAAGTAGGAAGATGGCGCAATCATTGGGCCACCGATGCCCCGATCGAGGGCGAGTTTGGCACAGCGTACCGCGTCAATGATCACCCCGGCGGAGTTGGGGGAATCCCACACTTCCAGTTTCAATTCCAGATTCAACGGGACGTCGCCAAAGGCACGCCCTTCCATGCGGATATGGCACCATTTTCGGTCGGTAAGCCAGGGTACGTAATCGCTGGGGCCAACGTGGACATTTTCCGCGCCCATATCGTAGGGAAGCTGACTGGTGACCGCGTTGGTCTTGGAGATTTTTTTCGATTCCAGCCGCTCGCGCTCCAACATGTTGTAAAAGTCCATATTGCCGCCGAAATTAAGCTGGTAAGTCCGGTCGATGTGAACCCCACGGTCTTTAAACAGGTTTGTCAGGACGCGGTGGGTGATCGTGGCCCCAACCTGGCTTTTGACATCGTCCCCGATGATGGGCAGGCGGGCATCTTCAAACCGTTTGCTCCAATAGGGTGAACTGGCGATAAAAACCGGGATGCCATTGACAAACGCACACCCGGCCTCGATAGCCTGTTCGACATACCATTTCGTCGCCATCTCGGACCCGACAGGTAAAAAGTTGACGATGACATCGGTTTTCGTGTCCCGCAAAATGCCGATGATGTCATCTGTGGGGCCAGGGGCTTTTTTGACCACCTGCTGGACGTACTTTCCCAGCCCGTCGTGGGTCATCCCGCGGGCGACGGGAATGTTCAGGTGGGGGACTTCGGTGAATTTGATGGTGTTGTTGGGGTGTGCCCACATCGCTTCGCTGAGGTCTTTGCCAACTTTGCCCTCGACGACGTCAATGGCCGCCGAAATTTCAATGTCGCGGACGTGGTAACCGCCGACGGTCGCGTGCATCAAGCCGGGAATTTCGGCGTCGTCCGAGGCGTTTTGGTAATAGTGTAGGCCCTGGATAAGGGAATTGGCGCAGTTGCCAATCCCGATGATGGCGACGCGCACTTTATTGGTTTTTTTTGCCATGAAATGCTCCTATAAAATATGACTTTTCCATAAAGATTTCCAGGAAAATTTTTCCGTATTGCATATTCCGTATGCCGTATTTTTGACCAAACACAATATGCTGGTGGAAAACACTTTTCTGGAGATATTTGGAATGCTTATTAATAATCGTAATTACTCATCATGAGTAGGAAGTTCTGAAAAAGAGGATGGAAGGGGGGATGGCCATCCCCCCTTCCATCCTCTTTTTTTCGAGTTTTACCTCTTCGAGCGTGCGTAATTACGAACAATCAACGCACCGGGGAAACTTTGAGGAGGTTCTTGTCTCCGCTCAAACACCCGGGGGAAATTTCTGAAGGTTGTGGGGGTCTGCAAAGACCCGGGATGCAAACTTCGGAAATTTACTTCCTAAAAATAATTGAGCGGAGACCGTTTCTCCATCAAAAGACCCGTTTTTACGCAACGCGAGATTATACCCCTTCCGGTCTGGGTTCACAAAAAATTGCACTTCTGGTATTCTTCATTTCCCCTGGGGGGCGTGTTTCGACCCTGTGTCGGCACCTCCCGGCACCTCCCCTGGGGAACATTATTGCTCCGTCCCAAGGATTCGCCATGAAACAACTCTCTCAAAATTTACGCACGGGCAAACTCACCATTGAAGAAGTCCCGGTACCTGCCGTTCAGCCGGGCTGGGTGCTCGTGCAAAGTGCTTATTCATTAATCAGCGCCGGAACCGAACGGAGCCGCGTGGAAACGGGCAAAAAGAGCCTCCTCGGCAAAGCGTTGGCCCGCCCCGATCAAGTGCGGCAAGTGCTCGACTCGGTCAAAAAAACGGGGCTAAAGACCACCCTGGAAAAAGTCCGCACGAAGTTGGATGCCCGTTCCCCGTTGGGGTACAGCGCCGCGGGTGTGGTCATTGCCTCCGGCGCGGGGGTGGAGGACTTTCGCACGGGGGATTGGGTCGCCTGTGGGGGCGCCAGTGCCGCGCACGGCGAAGCGATGTTGGTCCCCCGGAATTTGTGCGTGCGGGTCCCCGCGGGGGTCGGGCTGGATCAGGCCGCGTTTACCACGGTGGGAGCCATTGCCCTGCAAGGCTTGCGTCAGGCCGATCTGCGGTTGGGCGAGGTGGGGGTCGTGATGGGTTTAGGCTTGTTAGGACAGTTAACCGTTCAACTTTTGAAAGCGGCAGGGTGTGCGGTCGTGGGCTATGACCCGGACGCCCAACGGTGCGAACTGGCCCGTGAACTGGGCGCAGAGGCCGCCGTCGCGGAGGAGGCCGCCTTACTCGTTGCCCTGAGTGGGGTTAGTGCGGGCAAAGGGGCCGATGCGGTGTTGATTACCGCCGGGACTTCGAGCAACCGCCCGGTGGAACTGGCCGGAGAAATCACCCGCGAAAAAGGAAAGGTTGTGGTGGTGGGGGCCGTAGGCCTCACCCTCCCCCGCGAGCCGTATTACCACAAAGAACTCGACTTGCGCCTGTCCCGCTCGTATGGGCCGGGGCGCTACGATGCCGTGTACGAAGACAAGGGCCAGGACTACCCCTACGGCTATGTCCGCTGGACTGAAAAACGGAATATGGAAGCGTTTATCGCCCTGGTCGGGCAAGGGAAAGTCAACCTGACACCTTTGATCACCCATCGCTTTAAGTTGGAACAGGCCAGCGAGGCCTATGCCCTCCTGAGCGGCAAACCCGCGCAACCCGCATTGGGGGTGTTGTTTGCCTACGACACCGCGCCTCTCGCAACCGGGCGGGTTTCCATTCACCCTTCGCCCCAGGCGCCCACTGCCCGGGTTCAGATTGGCGTCATCGGCGCGGGGAATTTTGCCCAAAGCAGGTTGCTCCCCCATCTGAAAAACCACCCACATGCCGCCCTCCACAGCCTTGCCAACCGCACACCCCTGGCCACCCGCGACGCCGCAGAACGATTTGGCATTGGGACCGCATGTTCCACCCCCGAAGAGATTTTTAACGATCCAGCCGTGCGAGCGGTGCTCATCACCACCCGGCATGATTCACACGCCCACCTGGCCACCCAGGCCCTCCACGCCGGGAAAGCCATCCATCTCGAAAAACCCCTGGTGCTGACCCCTGCAGAACTGGAAATGGTGACTACCGCGTACCAAACCCAACCCCACGCCTTCCTCATGGTCGGCTTTAACCGTCGCTTTGCCCCGCTCGTGCAGGAGATGTCCCGGTTTTTCGCGGGGCGCCGGGAACCCCTCGCGATGCTTTACCGGGTGAACGCCGGTTACCTCCCCCTCGATCATTGGACCCAAGACCCCGCGCAGGGCGGACGGGTGATCGGCGAAGCGTGCCACTTTATCGATTTGTTTCAGTATTTTGCCGGGGCGCGCCCCACGCAGGTGGTTAGCCTGGCCCTCCCGAATCTGGGGAAATACCGGGATGATAACCTCTCCATCAGCCTGTCATTTGCCGACGGTTCGGTGGGGACGATCATGTATGTAGCGAATGGGGATAAAGCCGTGCCCAAAGAATATCTGGAGGTCTCCGGCGAAGGCAAAACGGCGATCTTGACCGATTACCGTCATTTGGCCCTCATGGCCGGGGGCCGCACGCGGACGTTCAAACAAGCCCAAGACAAAGGACACCGGGCGGAGATGCTGGCCTGGGTGGAAGCGCTTCGGACCGGGCAGGGCGAGCCGTTGCCGTTCGTCGATGCGGTACAGACCACGCAAGCCTCGTTCGCCGCCATGCAATCCCTGGCAGAGGGGAAAGTCATCGCACTTTAACGCCGCTTTCCCGGAACGAACGGAGTGAGTACCCAATGATGAAGGTGTGCGGCGATACCCATCCCCCCACCCCTTCATTTTTTGGCATTTTTCCTGGCAACAACGGGCGCGCCGTTAGGGCATCTGATCCAGCATCGACCGGGTGATTTTGATCTCAAAATGTTTGGGGCCGGTCGTATCTGCGGCGAGGAAGGGCAGGGAAATCTGCGTGGTGTCCTGGGTTTCTAAGTCCCTCATCGCATTTCGGACCGCGTTCAGCATCCGCTCGCGCACCATCGGATCATGCTCAAGTTTGATGCGGGTTTGGGCGGAAGCCTGGCCGATGAGCCAATCCACCAGGGCGGCTTCCCCATCCAGCGCGGGGGCCGTGTACAAATTTGGGGCAATGGTTTGGGGAACTTCCGGGGAAATGTTTTTAGGGGGCGGAGGGGAGGCCTTTGGCCCGGAAAACGGATTTACAAAATCTTCCCTGCGGCTGAGAGCAAGCACAACCACAATTGCCACCACCACCGCCACCACTCCTAACCCAACAACAGCTATGAGAATGAGCAAACTTAGACCCATCATATTACCTCGTGTGATTGAGGCTCGCCCGAAAATGACGGACATCCGAAATTTTTCAAGAGGCTGTACCTCCATCTGCAAAATTTCGACCCTTTCCCCGCCAGTCATGGGAGAGCCGTAATTAAACTACCCGTAATGACTCACACGGAGGGGGGTGCGCTCAGACCCTCTCCACTGGGTGAGTAGTTACCATTACCCTAATTCTACCCGCACTGTTTGCACGATGGACAGCAGAGTTTGTTCAACGACTGCCGTTTCGGGATGTTGCACCATGATATACCCTTCTCCCTCATAGCTGGTCGCTTTTTCCTGTCCGATTTGGGGAATTTTGGCTTCGGTGATCCACGGTCCAAAGGCTTGTTGAATTTGATCAAGCCCATGCACGGCGCGTACTCGCCCTTGCCCGTACCCTCGCAGGAAGGCCGCCCCTGCCGCATACTGACGCGTAGGGGGGTCAAATGTGCCGAAGATCATCAACCGCCCCCAGGCCGTGGCACAATCAAACGCGTGGGCACGTGACATGAGGGTGGTGATTTGAGCACCGGGCGGGCGCATGCCCACCTCGGAAATGGCAACGGACCCATCTGCGCGCCGAAACCATTCCATATGGCTCAACCCCGTATCCATGCCCAACACCTCCAACGCCCGGAGAGCCACCGGACGAATGTCCTTGACCAGACGATCATCGTCCTCACGCGGGAGCACCACCCGCCATTGAATCCAATCGTGCCGGGTGACCTCCAGGGGCGCGGGGAGATAATGCGTCCAGGAATGCCAAAGCGCTTTGCCGTGGATGGAAAAGGTGTCGAAGGAATACTCTTCCCCAGTGATGAATTCTTCCAGCAAAATGGGGTCGCCGGGATGGAGCGGGGTGTTTGCGAGCAGGGCACGCAATTCTTCCGGGGACCCGACCCGAAAAGTGTCCTGAGAGGCGGCCCCTGCCGGGGGTTTGACCACAATGGGGAAGCCCACTTCCCCGGCAAAATCCCAGACTTCCTGCGCGTGCGTGGCGAGCCGGTGCCGGGCACAGGGCAGGCCCGCCGCGCGGATGACCGCTTTCATTTGCGCTTTGTCCCGAAAGTTTTGGGCAACGGCGGCAGTCGTCCCCGGAATGCCTAACTGCTCCCGCACTTCGGCCAGGGGGACTTGGATTTGTTCGTTGATGGCGAGAAGACGATGCGGTGGGCCGAGTTGTTGGCTCAGGGAGCGGGCGGCCCAGGCGAGTTGACCGGGGTCCAACGCATTCTCCACTCGCCAATGAGCGGCCAACCCCTGGCGCACGTCCGGGGGCAGTTTTTCCTGCGGCTCCTGGCTGATCACCCCCAGCCGAACGTCGGGCAACCGACTGAGGGCGTGGATAAAACGCATGGCGAGGTCATTAAACAGGGGGGCGGCAAATAGGATGGGAATCAAGGAACTGTCCTGGTGGGGGGAATAGAATGGGGGATTCTCCAAATATATCTGAACGGGGAGCCAGGGGCGCGAGAAGCCCGAAAAAAAAACGGGCGAAAGGGCTGTTAAAATCCTAGCCGAAAATTGTAGTGTAGCCTCTTTTGGGCGGGGACAAGCCCCTAGGCTACGATAATTTTCGGCTAGACACTAGTAATCGTCTAAAAATAACTTCCCCTTTTGCAGGGTGGGGATTGGCAAATCCCACCCTGCCGGATTTGGCAATCCGGCAGGAGCAAGGAAGTCATTTCTGGATGTTCACTAAGCCCCTTTCACCCGTTTTTCGGGGATTTCCTAGACCCGAACCGTTACACGGCAGAATCTTGGCGCTTATGAACGGACTTTGACGTCGTTGTTGTAGTAAACGGAATTGTAATACCGATTATAGTAATAGTAATACCGGGAACGTTTGGGGGGAATGTCGTTGAGCACAACCCCTAACAGATTTGCCCCCACCCGATGGAGTTGGTCAACACTTTGTTTGGCCGCGGACAATTTGGTTGCCCCCACCCGCAATACGAGCAACACGCCATCCACCTGGGGGGCGAGAATCGAAGGGTCGGTCACAATCATCACAGGGGGGGTGTCGTAAATGACAAAATCAGCCAGTTGGTTGGCGCTTTGGATAATCTCCCCCATTTTGTGCGAATTGATCAATTCGGAAGGGTTGGGCGGGAGGGCGCCGGTATTTAAGATCGTTAAGCCTGGAACCGCGGTTGCGTGCATGACATCTTTCAGGTTTGTGGCGGGCTTGATAAACAATTCGCTTAACCCTTCCCGGTTGGTGGTTTTGAATTTTTTGTGCAGGGAGGGGCGGCGCATATCGATATCGACCAGGATGACCTTTTTCTGCCCCTGGGCAATGGCGACGGCCAAATTGGCCGAGATCGTAGACTTGCCATCTTCCGGGGCTGGACTGGTGACCAACAGCGTGCGCAGGGGGGAATCTACGCCTGCAAACTGGATGTTGGTGCGTAAGGAACGGAAGGCTTCGGCGGTGGGAGAGCGAGGATGCCGGGCGGTGATGGGGATTTCCTCGCTCATTTCAAAATGGGCAATAATGCTCAACACCGGTAGCCCCAGGTGACGCTCGACGTCCTCCGGGCTTTTGACCGAATCGTCCAACGTCTCCATGAGAAAGACCAGCCCTCCGGCGCCGATCAAACCGACGATGGCGGCAAGAAGCGTGTTTTGTAAGATGTTGGGCAAAATGGGTTCGATGGCCGGTTGGGCGGGTTCAACCAGTTCCACTTTTGACGTGTTTTCGATTTCGGCGAGGCGCACTTCTTCAAAACTCTGGACCAGATTGGCATAGGTCTGCCGATAGAGGGCGAGATTGCTCTCCAGCCGGTCCCGTTCGACGCCGGTTTCTGAGTTGCCTCCCAGGACATCCAGTTGTTCTTTGGTGGTTTGAATCAGGCCATCGACTTCTGCCAGGTCGGCCCGGATCGTGGCGGGGTTGGCGGGCGTACTCCCTTCCGGGGTGATGCCCACTTCACTCCAGACCACTTGTTGAAAGAGGTCTTCATACACCTGGTAGTAGGCCGCGAGTTGGATTTCGAGCAAATTTCGCGCCAGATCGCTTGAATCGGTCAGCCCCAATACTTCCAGCGCGGCGAGCGTGTCTTCGATCTGGAGTTCTGTGCTGGCAATTTGGTTGGAGAGATTTTGTTTGGTTTCTTGATAGAGCGAGGCCTGGAGGGCATCATTTTGCCGGGCAAACACGGTGCCGATGGTGTTGGCAATTTGGGCGGCCCGGACCGGGTCCGTGTCCTGAACGCTAACCACAATCAGTTGGGTATCGGGGACGACCTGGACCTGGAGATTTTTCTGTATTCTTTCAGAAGAGAGCGAGAGGTTCAGTTCATCGATTACCCCTTCCAGGACCGGGTATTGCACCATCATTTTGGAGTAGGTTTCGGCAAGCCGTTCATTGGTGAGCGCATTCCCGGATTCACTAGCCGCCCGCGACTCTCGAATTAACATGGTGGCGCTAGATTCGTAGATGGGCGTTTGGCGTATGCTCAAAAAAAAGGCCAGGCCTGCGGCGACAAATGTGAGAGAGAGGAGGAGCCAGGCCCAATGCCAGAACAGGGCAAGGTAGTTCCGAAGATCATCGGACAGGGCGGGGGCACTATCCAGGCCATTGGGTCCATAGGGGT
>JABWBV010000262.1 GCA_013359445.1 Anaerolineales bacterium
ACAAGGCCAGGGGGCGGTGTTCGTTGAGGAGGTGCGTTTTCAGTTCGTCAAAGAGGGCGGTACGGCCAATGAGGGTGTGGGTGGGAAGCGGAGGGGCGAGGAAAGGGGAGGGCGGGAGGGGAGAAGAGGCGAAAAGGGGGGGAGGAGGGGGTGCGGGGTTATGCGCCCATTGTCGGAGCAGGTCGGTGAGGGTTTCGAGGGCTTCGGTTTGGGTGTGGTCGAAGGTACTGCGGGCGATGCCGAGCAGTTCGATCAGATAGTCGGGACTGCGTCCGTTGAGGTAACGTTCGGTGAGAAGCAGGTAGGGACGCCAGCGTTTTTCGAGGGGGTCGGGTTCGCCGTCCGGTTTGAGGGCATCCAGGGCGCGCTGGAGGGTCTCTCGCAGGGCGAGGCCGCGTCCAGTGGAGGTGGGTTGGTAGCCCTGTTTTTGTCGGTGCGTTTCGACGAGAGGAATTTGGGCAAGGGGCAGTTCTCCGAGGCGGCGGGTATTGTGCCAGGCTTTGAGGGCCTGGTGGATGGCGGGGCGGACGAGGGGGGAAACTTCCATGAGAGGGAATGTGATGGGTGAGGCGTGAAAGACGAGGGAGGCAGGTTTTCGGCGGGTTTTGGGCGGGTTAGGGGCAGGGAGAAAGGAGGAGGGGAAATATACTTGGGACAGTATTCGTAATATGGAATCGATATTTTCAGGAGAAAAACCATGCGAACATCAAGAATATTATACCCGGCAGAGACGGGGCACAAAGATTGGGCGCGGATTTTGCGCTGGTTGGACGGATTTGCGTTTGGGGCGATCCTGTTGGGGGTTGGCGGGGTGTTTTGGGGCGCGGAGGCGTCGGGAAATCCGGCGGCAAATGCTTTCGTGCGGTTGGCGGTTTTGGGGATGATGTTTTTGGCAGGCGCGTTTGGCTTGCTGATTTCGATCAGCAAGTTTGGCTGGCGAGGATGGGCGATGCTGTTGCCCTTGGGGTTGGTGGGGTGGTTGGGCGTGGCGGGCGAGGATTTGTGGTCTCTGTTTGGGTTTTGGGGAGACTTTTTCTTTCGGGGGGGTGGGCAGATCTTGAAGTTTGGGCTTTATGCCCTGGCAGGGGTTACCGGGTTGGGCTTGTTTGCACGGTTGATCGAAAAAGTCGGTGTGGCGAGTTTCTTCGTGACGTTGGTAATTACGACAGGAATTTTCTTGTGGGCGGTAGGGTAAACATGAAAAATTTCCGGTATTGGCGAAACTTAACTCTGTTTGGGTTGCTGATATTTGCCCTTTTTGTGGCAACGGGAACCTGCTATATGGCCCGCCAGCTCGCCCTGAATTATCTGCATCCGCGGCGGTTGGTCTTGCCTGCAGAGGATACTCCAGCCAAAGGAGGGATTCCGTTTGAAGACGTCACCCTCACGACCGCAGACCATGTGCGGCTGGACGCCTGGTACACGCCCCCACAAAACGGGGTGGTGATCCTCTCCGCACATGGCTACGGAGGCGTGCGGCATTCCGACATCCATATCATGCTCGCCCGGCAAGGCTATGGCGTGCTCTCCTGGGATTTCCGCGCCCACGGAAAAAGCGGGGGCGAGGTGAGCACCTTGGGGTATTACGAAATGCTGGATGTGGAAGCGGCGCTTGCGTTTGCCCTTCAACAACCCGGCGTAGCGCATATCGGCGCGTGGGGTGGTTCGATGGGCGGGGCCACACTCATCCTGGCGACGGCCAAACACCCGGAGATCGAAGCCCTTGTTTCCGACAGTGCCTATGCGTCGTTACGCGATGAAATGAACGTCGCCATTCACGTGAACTGGATGCGGCCTTTGATCGGCTTTTTTGCAGAACAGGCCATTGGCGAGTTCGGCGTAATCGAACAAATCAGCCCTGTGGAAGTCATCGGGCAGATCAGCCCTCGTCCGGTAATGATTATCCAGGGGTTAGCTGACAGCATGATTCCGGTGGACTCTGGCAAACGGCTTTATGTGGCATCCGGGCAACCTCACACCTTTTGGAGCGAGGAAGGGGTTGAGCATGTGCAAATGTTGTACACATTTCCCGAACGGTACGAACAACAGTTGATTGCGTTTTTTGATGCGGCGTTTCTTCCAACCACACCTATAACCGCCCCTTGAATGTTCAACGCTTCTTGGACAATAAAACGTCCAGATACTTCTCCACCATTTGATCCAGCCCAAACCTGGCTTCTGCCTCTGCACGTGCCGCCTGCCGCCCTTTCTCGCCCGCCTCAATGATCTCCGCGGCCCCGCGCGCTAATGCCCTCACATCCGGTTGACCCAACTGCCAGGGATCGCCCCCATACGGAACCACCCGCCCCGCGCGGGGTGGCACCAGTTCGGGCAGGGCGCCTGTGTCGAACGCCGCAACGGGCAGACCACACGCCAAGGCCTCAATCACTGAGTTCGGGCACGCGGCGTTGAGGTCAGCAGAGTAAAGCAAATGGGCAGAGCGATCCAGTTCGGGGATTTTTTCGCGGGGGACTAGTCCAGCCCAGGTAATCGGGAACCCGGCTTTGGCGTCCCAAGCGGCGGCGAGGGAGGGGGAAACTTTGCCAGCGATCATAAGTTCGAGGGAAAGAGAGGAATGCGTAATGAGTAATTTCGTCAGTTCGACCGCCGTTTCGAGGCCCATTTCGTAGCCGCCCTGCAAACTGCCTTCGACCAGGAGCAGACGATAACGGTCGTTGGGGCGGGCGTGGGGACCGTCAGGGGTGTATTGGGCGAGGTCTACGCCGTTGTAAATCACGGTATGAGGGACCGGGGTTTCCCCATAGACGCGCGCCCACCAGGTTTTGGAAAATTCACTTTGATACACAATGGAAGTTGCCAACCGGGTGCGGATCAGGTTAAGGAGCCAGTTGCCGTATTCCGCGCGGAGCCAGTGGCGCAGGCCGGTTTTTCGTTTCCGGTGGAGCCAGTTCATCCCGTCGAGGCGTTGGACGATGGAGATGCCGCGCCGTTTGGCTTGCCAAAGCCCGGTCAGGTCACGCGTCCCGCCGATGACGAGGAGGGCATCATAGTTCATATTCCGTATCTCGTCGGTGGTTTGGATGCCGCGGGCGTGCAGTCCGGCGGTCAGTTTGTGGAGAAAAGAAACCATGCCGCCAACACCGTGAACGCGGGGAGTGAGGCAGAGACGTTTTATCATTGAATATTCAACTCCTCAAATTCGACAAAAAATGCCTCCCTCCCCTCCAACACCCCCCACTGTCCCCCCCCATCCGGGCGCCACGCGGCAAATTGATTATCCACCCAAATCACCAACCCCAACGGCCCACGCGGGGAAATGTCCGTCTCCAACACCGTCTGCCCGTCCACCCCAAACGTCACCTGTTCCCGCGCCCATCGGATCGTGTAGGTATGCCACCCAGTCGGGTCAATCGTCAGTGCGAAAGCATCTTGTTGAACGATCCGCGCGGCCAGACGGCGTAG
Organism: Anaerolineales bacterium; assembly: GCA_013359445.1. Lineage (GTDB taxonomy): Bacteria > Chloroflexota > Anaerolineae > Anaerolineales > JABWBV01 > JABWBV01. The sequence goes on from JABWBV010000262.1 coordinate 3,424, forward strand.
ATACCGGGCCAGGGGACGAAAAAAGAGCAGAGGCAGGGCCACCGCGCCCGGGGCCAGCATCCACGCGGGCCAATGTGGGGCGCGAAACGTCCCGGCCAGCGCACCGTTCGCGGGCCGATCATCGCGCAGGGACAGGTGATTCTCCGGGGAGGCGAAAAAAAACCACGCGGTATTGGGCAAGGCGGGCAGTTTGCGCCCACTGCCAAACCCAAGGGACAGGCTCATCGGGTCATTCCACAAGCCAAACCCCCACGTGCCCGGACTGACGGCGTGGGACGCGCGGGCACGGAGGCCGAACGTGAGCGGGGCCTGCCAGGGGAACCGCGCCCGCGCGAGACCGCGATAATCATCCGCCTGGGCAAGCCGATATTGTTGGACTGGGCCGGGGGGCAGGTGCAGGTGTCCCGTTCCGGGCCTCAAAAAATCCACGTTTGCACCTGGGGTGGCAGACGGGCGAAGTGAAATTTCGGAGAGGGTTTTCACGGGTTCATTATATATGATCTCTGTATTCATTTTCGTTGCGCCCGCCCCCCTTCCGGCAATCTCAAGGGCATTGATGATATAATCCAATTCGAACGATTTTCGTTTAAAGAAAAAAATTTCCCCCCCGAAAAAAACAAGCCATCCCCTTCTCCTTGTTGGGTGCGCTTGTTTCGGGGCAAAATGGCAAGGAGTTTTATGCAAATTACCTGGTATGGTTTATCTTGTTTCCGGTTGACCGAGCGGGGCATGGCAACCGTTGTAACGGACCCCTATGATGATCGCGTAATTGGGTACGAACCCCTGAAATTGCGCGCAGATATTGTCACCCTCAGCCACGACGCCCCCGGTCATAATTACCTTCCCGGCGTCAAAGGATACACGCAAGTTCTGACCGGGGCAGGCGAATTTGAAATCGGCGGGGTCTTCATCACCGCGGTGCAAACGTCCGGCAAAAAACAGGATGGCAACGGCAAAAATACCCTGTATGTGTTCGACTACGATGGCGTCACCGTTGCCCACCTGGGCGATCTGAAACGGGAACTGACCCAAAGTGATGTCGAGGCGCTGGGCACGGTCAACGTGGTCCTCGTGCCCGTGGGCGGAGGCGGCGGCCTCACCCCGGCCAAAGCCGCCGAAGTCATCAGCCTGTTAGAACCAGGGATTGTGATCCCCATGCACTATAAGACCCCAGATGATCAGCTCAATCTGGCACCCCTCAACAAATTTCTCCAGGAAATGGGACTGAGTGACATCGAGCCAGTCTCCTCCCTCAAAGTCACCCCCGGCTCCATCCCCGAAGAAACGCGTGTCGTCGTGCTCGATTACCACCAAAAGGAGGGCGCATGACCGTCAAACTCCTCATGACCTGGGACATCCTCCCCGGGCGCGAACAAGAATATTTTGAATTCGTCGTCCGAGAATGGATTCCCCGCATGTCCAAACTGGGCCTACAACCCAACGATGCGTGGTACACCTACTACGGCAAACAGCCCCAAATCATGGCTACCGCACTCATGAACACCCTGCCAGAAATGGAACGCGTACTAACTTCCGAAGATTGGCAGGGCTTGACCCAAGAGTTATTGGAATACGTCGAAGATTTCAACTACAAAATCGTCAAAGCCCGAAGCGGGTTCCAAATATAAATCGTCTCTCGAAAAAAAAGGTGACAGGCTCTTCAAAAGGGCCTGTCACCTTTTTTTTGGGAAAACACCAAGCCCTTATGAAAATTCAAGATCGCCAATACCTGCTCACCCAACAATACAAAGACCCCAGCAACCTCAACGCCCGCATTCGCCTGCACGAACTGTTCAGCACCAACCCCCAGGGCATTCATGCGTGGATGTTTGACCAGTTCGCCCTGCCAGAAAACTGCACCATGCTCGAACTGGGATGCGGCCCCGCAACCTTATGGCAAGAAAACCTGACCCGGGTTTCCGCGGGGTGGCGCGCCACCCTCACCGACTTCTCCCCCGGCATGGTCGCCGCCGCCCAACAAGCCCTGGCCGGGCAACCGAACTTCACCATCGAACAGGTAGATGCCCAAAACCTCCCCTACCCCGACGCCACCTTCGACGTGGTCATGGCCCACTACATGCTCTACCACGTCCCCGACCGCCCCCGCGCCCTGGCCGAAATCGCCCGTGTGCTCAAACCAGGCGGCAAATTTTACGCAATGACCATAGGGGCACAGCACCTCAAAGAAATCTTTGAAATCATGCGAGATTTTGACTCTGAATGGCGCGAGGGGCATGTCCACACCCCCTTCACCCTCGAAAACGGCGGCCCCCAAATCGCCCCGTTTTTCTCCAACGTCGAACTTCGGCTCTACGAAGACAGCCTCGCCATCACCGAGACGGAACCTCTGATCCAGTACATGCGCTCGATGTCCCGTCTCAGCGACGTGGATTGGACCGACGAAAAAATCACCGCCTTACGCGCACAACTTGAAACCCGCCTGACCCAACACGGGGTGCTCCATGTCCGCAAAGACAATGGAATGTTTATAGCCGAAAAAGCCCAATGAATCTCCTGCTCAATCTCCTCGCCTTCGTGCTGGGCGCGTTCATCGTGTTCTACACGCTCAACGCCGCGATCCGCTCCTTCGTCCTCCCGCGCGGCGACAATGTCTGGCTCACGCGGATCATCTTCCAAAAAATTTGGCGGCTCTACGAATTGCGGATCAAATGGTCCAAAACTGAGGAAGCGCGCGAAAGCATCCTCGCCATGTACACGCCCGTCACCCTCCTCATCATCCCTGTCGTGTGGCTGGCCCTTGTCACGTTGGGGTTTATGGGGATGTTTTGGGCGGTGGGCGTGCGGCCCCTCTACCAGGCGTTTGTCTTAAGCGGATCATCTTTGCTCACCCTGGGCTTTGCGCCCGTAGCAACGTTAACCCAAACCCTCCTCACCTTTCTGGAAGCCACCATCGGCCTGATCCTGATCGCCTTGCTGATCGCCTACCTGCCCACCATGTACGCCGCGTTCTCCCGCCGGGAAAACCTGGTCGCCAAACTCGAAATCTACGCCGGCTCTCCCCCCACAGCGGTTGAAATCATCGCGCGGATGCACCGGCTCAAAGGGGTGGAATATTTGCAAGAGCTGTACACCCAATGGGAAACCTGGTTTGCCGAAATCGAAGAAGCCCAAACCACCTTCGGCCCGCTGAACTTTTTCCGATCCCCCCAACCTCACCGATCTTGGGTCACCTCGGCGGGCGCGGTGCTCGATTCTGCCGCACTTCTGCTGTCAACCCTGGAAATGCCCCGCGAACCTCGCGCGGCATTGTGCATCCGCGCGGGGTACCTGGCCCTGCGCCGGATCGCGGATTTTTTCGGGTTTGCATACAACGACATCCCGCTATACGGGTCCCCCATCCAAGTCACCCGCGCCGAGTTCGACGCGGCCTGCGCGCAGTTGGAAGCGCAAGGGTTGGCGCTCAAACCCGACCGGGATCAGGCATATCAGGATTTCGCCGGATGGCGGATCAATTACGAGGATGTATTATTAGCCATTGCATCCATCACCCTGGCCCCGTCCGCGCCGTGGTCCAGTGATCGGGCCAAGTTATTGCCCACAAAACAATAATCATTTTTGGAGCATGACCATGTCTACTTTTATTTGTTCTACCACGCACCTGTTTCACTATCTCTTCAACCCCGAGGAGGACGTACTGGAGTCGTTTCTGACGCAGGGCATCCGGCCCCTAAGCGACTTTCCTGAGAGCGACCGTTGGAAACAACTGGAAGCCCATATCCCTGGTTTTTACAAAAACCTGTATGCCATGTTTGCAGAACCGGTGCTCCAAAAACCCTACCCGAATTCCGGCATATTCATCACCCCTATCGATTTTCGCCAGCTTCCGGGCACCTACCTGCACGAAAAACCCCGTTTCAATATCCCGGTCGAACGCCTGGACCCCGCGTGGACAGTGATTACCTACATCCTCAACGAAGAACGGATCAGTCTTCCCTTCGGGCAAGATGCGCTTCGCCAAACGGCAGAGATTTGGGATGAGGCGATGATCCGGGCCTGGTTTGGCAAGGATAATTCGCGGATGTTTTTTTACGTGCCGCAGGTGGGGGTGTATCAGGGACGGATCGAGGTCAAGCCAGAAGATTTTGAGGCAGGTCTGTAAGAAAAAAAACCGGGTTCGTTGAACCCGGTTTTTTTATGGAGATAGGTGCCTTGTTACGGGACAGGTTTGCCCCGTGCGGCTTCGAGGAGCAAATACCACTCTTCCCGGCTGAGGGTGACGGAATCGGCGGCGCAACTGGCGATGAGGCGGTCGGGGTTGGTGGTGCCGATGATGGGCTGGATGCCCGCGGGGTGGCGAAGGAGCCACGCGAGGGCAATGGCCTCGCGCGTGGTGCCCTTTTGTGCGGCGAGGCGGGCAATGAGGGGGGCCACACGCTGGGCCGCGGCGCCATCGGGGTCCGCGGCAGGCCGAGGGTCGATCAGATTTCCGCCCGCGACGGGTGCCCAGGCCTGGATCATGATGCCGTGTAAGCGGCAGTAATCGAGGGTGCCCTGCGCGGCGGTGTAGGGGACATCCCGTTGGTTGGCGAGGATGCCTTCGGAGATTAGCCCGGAATGAAGGAGGTTGAGTTCAACCTGGTTGGCGATGAGGGGTTGGTGGAGATATTTTTGCAGGAGGGCAATTTGCCCGGCGGTGTGGTTGCTGACGCCGAAGTAGCGCACTTTGCCAGCTTTGTGGAGTTCGTCGAAAGCGCGGCTCACTTCGAGGGGGTCGGCGAGGGGGTCAGGGCGATGGAGAAGGAGGATGTCGAGGTAGTCGGTCTGGAGGCGGGTGAGGATATCTTCGACGGAGAGGAGGATGTGGGCGTAGCTGAAGTCGTAGCGGGCAGGGGCACCAGGGGTGGGAGTCTCGGGGAAGCGGATACCGCATTTGGATTGGAGGATGATCGTTTCGCGGAGACCGGGGGAGGCGGCGAGGATTTCGCCAAAGACGGTTTCAGATTTGCCGCGGGTGTAGATATCGGCATGATCGAAAAAGTTGATGCCTTGTTCGAGGGCGGTTTCGATCAGGTGGGCGGCTTTATTTTTTTCTTCGGCGGTGGGGGGAGCAGGACTCCAGTTCCCGCCGAGTTGCATACATCCGTAGGCGAGGCGGGAGACTTTGAGGCCGGTGTGGGCGAGGGGGTACAGGTTCATGGGGTAAGGTGGGCAAACCGGACGGTGCCTAGTTCGAGGAGGCGTTTGAGCATGTCGTTGACGACATCGGCGAGGACGGTTTCTTCGTTGAGGCGTTCGTAGACGGTGAAGAAGATTTCGCGGGCCTGGTCGGGGGATTGAACCCAGGGGAGACGACGGGCTTTCATTTCGTTTTGGAGGGCTTCTTGCAAGGTCCACATGTTGATGAGGTCGTGCAGGTATTTTTCGGTGGCGGGGTTTTCTTTGCGGATGGCGAGGATGGTGCGGAAAAAGCTTCCCGTTTCGTGGAGTTTTTGATGGGTTTGGTAAAAGAGGTAAAAGAAGGGTTGGATATCTTCGGCGTGTTGGACAAAGAAGTCGAAGTAGGTTTCGGCGGGGAAAATTTCTTCGTAAATAGTGGGGGCTTCGAAGTGGAAGTCGCACCAGGCGCGTTGGCCGTTGAGGGTGACGGGGTTGAGCAGGTGGTTTAGGCCACTGCCTTCGAGGGGGAAGGTTTTATCTACCCGTCGGGTGAGGAAGGCGAAGAGGTTTTCACCATCGGGGAAACAAGCGAGGTTCAGGTGTTCGTCACATACGGTGCGACAGGTGATCCATTGTTGGGGGCGTTCACGTGCGAGGAGAGG
>JABWBV010000263.1 GCA_013359445.1 Anaerolineales bacterium
GGCGAAGCGCGAAGGCGGCAGGGAAACCGTTAGAAACCTTCCTGGCCGAGCGTTTATCAGACACCTTACCTCCGCTCACTGAGAAGAGTTCCGAAACGCAAAATTTATTTCGGGCGATGGAACGCATGGACACGAATGCCCTGGTGGAATTGACAAAACGCGTTCTATCTCCTGACGAACAAGACCTTTATGAAGAATTGTTAGCCAAAAACAGCCAGGGGCCTTTAAATGCCGTCGAACAGGCCCAAATGAAAGAACTTGGGGACAAAGCCAGAAATCTAACCCTACAAAAATCTCACGCCTACCTGATTTTGAAATGGCGTGGTTATCCCCTTCCTTTCCGCCAAACGCTTCTTGAACAGGAATGACCGGGGCCTATATTCCAATTCCTTTGCGCCAACAGGTATTGGCAGATTTCGGTCGCCAATGCGCCTATTGCCATACCTTAACTTCAATTACAGGCGCTCGTTTAGTCTTTGATCACATTCTGCCAGAGGCGGCAGGGGGAGCAACCGTACGGGAAAACCTTTGTCCGGCCTGTCACTCTTGCAATAAATTTATAGAAAAAAACATCACTTGAAGACCCGGTAACGGACAAAAGGTGTCTCTTCAATCCACGAGAGCAAAGCATTCCGATGACAACAACAGGTAGTAGTCAAGATCAAATCCGTTTTCGCTCATATGACAAAACGGATGAACAGGTACTCATCAATTTATTAAATATGATATGGAAAGGAGATGTCGGTGCAATCAGCTACTATACCCCTACTGAATGGGTGGATAACGCAAATAGTTTTCATCGTAGCATCGTGGCAGAATTGGTGAATGAGACAGAAAAAAAAGTGGTTGGTTTTGGCAACATCAGCCACTATCCCACGCATCCTACTCATGCCTTTTTGAACCTCAATATTCATCCAAACTATCAACAGCAGGGACTTGGCAAAAAGCTATACCATCATTTAATCTCCTTGCTTAAGACTTACCATCCTTATCCTTGTCTTTCGGCTACCTATGAAAACCAAATTCGTGCGGTTTCTTTCTTGAAAAGCCATGGATTCAAGGAACTCATAAGAACCTATCTGCCGAGATTGAGGGTAGACCAGGTTGATATTAACAAACTAAAAGACATAACCCTACAAATTACTGCCTATGGCTACCAGATTTATTCAATGGCAGATCTAGCAACAGACCCAGAGCGTAATCAAAAGCTGGCAGACCTTTTATTTGACATCTACGCGGCCATCCATCCCCACAACCCACCTGGAAATGCGATGTACGAAAAGCGTCAAGAAATATTCTTAAGCAACCTTTTACCAGAGGCAACATTTATTGCCATCTACGAAGGCGAGTATGCCGCAACAGGTAGCTTACTAAATAGCCAGCGACGTGAAGCGCTCGATATTGGCCTATTTGGGGTAAGAAAAAATCATCAAATACATGCACTGGAACTAGCATTAGCCATTAAGTGGTATGAAATCACCTTTGCACATCAGGCCCAAATAAAACACCTTGTTGCAGAAATCGACTCAACTGATTCAATAGGAATGGCAGTTCTTAACGCGTTGCCATTTCACCCCAGTTCTACCTGGATAACTTTCGTGAAAGAGCTTTGATTATTTCTGCCCATTCTTCCCACAACCACATGAAAATCCATTCTCTTTCCTCCCTCCCCATCCACCTGGCCACCCGTACCGTCCACGCCGGCGAACACCTCCCCTACCCTGGCGGCACCCCCGTCGTCTCCCCCATTCACCCCTCCGTTGGCTACACCTTCCCCGACTCCCACGACCTCGACGCGGTGCTGGGCAACCAGCAACCCGGCTTCGTCTACTCCACCCGCTACCACAACCCCACCATTCACGCCTTTGAAACCGCCGTCGCCAATCTCGAAGGCGGAGAAGCCGCCTACGCGTTCTCGTCCGGCATGGCGGCCATCCATATGGCCTTGCTCGCGGCGGGTGTCCGGGCGGGGAGCCACGTCGTCGCCGCGGCGGATGTATATGGCGCGACGTTTTCCCTGCTCGACCAACTCTTCACCGAACTGGGCATCACCGTGCATTGGGTAAACATCCTCAACCTGGACGAAGTCCGCGCCGCCCTCACCTCCCACGCCCCCACCGTCCTCTTCGCTGAGACGATCTCCAACCCCCTCCTCAAAGTTGCCAACCTGCCCGAACTCGCCACTCTCGCGCACGCCAACGGCGCACTTTTCCTGGTGGACAACACCTTCTGCTCCCCCTACCTGTGTACCCCCCTCCAACACGGCGTGGACATGGTCATCCACAGCGCGACCAAATACCTGTCCGGGCACGGCGATGTGATGGCGGGCGTGGTCGTCTCCAACGCCGCCCTGCACGAAAAAATGTACGCACTCAACAAACTTGTCGGGAGCAGTTTGGGGCCATTTGAGGCGTGGCTCGCCCTGCGCGGCCTCAAAACCCTGGCCTTGCGGATGCGCCAGCAATGTGAAAACGCCCTCACCCTCGCCGCCTGGCTGAAATCCCACCCGAAGATCACCCACGTCCACTACTCCTACCTGCCCGAGCACCCGCAACACGCCCTGGCACGGACGCTGACCGGGGGCCGGGGCGGGGGCGGCGTTCTGTCGTTTACCCTGTCCGGCGCGGGGCGCACCCCTGCGGGTCGGGAACAGGTTTTCGCCTTCATGGACGCGCTTCAGCTCATTCAACCCGCCACCACCCTCGGGGACTTATACACGCTCGTGCTGTATCCTGCCATCGCCTCCCACCGCGGCCTCACCCCGGAACAACGCCACGCCCTCGGCATTGGGGATGATCTCGTGCGCCTCTCCCTCGGCATCGAAGACGCCGCGGACCTGCAAGCCGATCTCGAACAAGCGTTGACCGCCCTTTAGTACGCCCTGCAAAGGCCCGGGTGGGAAAAGGCCTCTCATCTCGTACACATCAACCCTGCACAAATCCTTTACCTCCTCTTCACAACTTCTTCATATCTCCCGTTTATGATTGGGCGATGCTTCAGTAAAGCATGTGACGCAGACGCGGGTGCGACCCACTTCCTGACCAGGTGGGTTGCACCCGCGCCGTATCCTGTGTGAATTTTCGGTAACCCCTTATGTCCTCACAACCCAAAAAACTCAACATCAACAAAGTCAATCTCCTCCTCGACATTGCTGTTTTTATCGCTTTTCTGTTTGCGATGGACCCCCGCTCCACCGGGATCGCCATCCACGAATGGTTGAGCATCGCGTTCGGTGCGGCGATGATCGTTCATTTGCTCCTGCATTGGAAGTGGATCGTCACCGTCACCACCCGCTTCTTTCGGAAAATCGCCGCGAAGGCACGTCTCAACTACGTGCTCAATGTGCTGTTTTTCATTGACATGACACTGGTGATCTTCACCGGCATCATGATCTCGGAAGCCGCCCTGCCCGCGCTGGGTATTCGACTGCAAGAGAACTTTACCTGGCGGTTTCTTCACTCGTTTACGGCGGATTTTTCCGTCGTGATCCTTGGCCTGCACACCGCCCTGCACTGGAAATGGATCGTGGACTCCTTTAAACGCTACCTCATCCAGCCGTTGATGCCCGCCCGCCGTATGCCCGTTACCGTCCAAAAAGAGGTGCAATCATGAAAACTCTCGGTCGAACCCTGATCATTTTACTGGCCGCGTTCATTGTCATCGGCGCGACTGTGGCCCTGGCCAACGCGGGGCTGTTATCCAACTTTAGTCGTTTCCCCGGCGAACGAGGGGGATTCGGCGAGTTTGAGCAGGGGCAATTTCCCCCCGGCGAATTTCAACGCCCCGAGGGAGATGAATTCGCGCAGGGTTTCCGCCCCGAACGGGGTCCTGGTGGCCGCGAGGGTGGGTTTGGACGCGGATTCAATCTTTTCTCCTGGATCAAAAATATTGCCATCATCAGCCTCCTGGTGATCATTGTCGTCGGGCTTGAACGCCTGTTTGCCCGCAAACGCCGCCCGGTGATGGTCGCCAACGCCCCAGTTGAAAGCCCCGCCCCAACCGCTGTCGAGGCTGACCCATCCGTTTCTGACGAAAACTCGTAATAGAAAATTATGATATACAAACTTACCCACCTCACGAAATTCACTCTCTTGACCCTGTTCGCCCTGATCCTGATCGGGTGCGCCTCCACGCCCCAGGCGACCGAACCCGTTGCGGCAACCGAATCCGTTGCCGCAACCGAATCCGTGACCATCTCCCCAACCAGCACCCCCGTCCCCGCCGCAGACACCCCCGCGGACCCCGCGCCCGCGGACGCCGTTGAACCGACAACCGCTGTCGAACCCACCGCTGTCCCGGACGTGGTCACCTCCGCGATCTCCAAACTCAACCTCAACACTGCCACCGGTGACGAATATCAAGCCCTGATCCCCGATTTCAGTGACCGCATGGTGCGGGAATTTCTCGAATACCGCCCGTACATCAGCATCCAGCAATTCCGCCAGGAGATGGGCAAATATGTGGACGACGCACAGATTGCCGAATACGAACTGTACGTCTTCGTCCCGGTGGATGTCGATGAATCCGACGCCGCAACGTTGATGCAACTCCCCGGTGTGGATGAAGCCATCGCCGCCGAACTAATGGCCGCGCGCCCCTACGGGTCCCACGAGGCGTTCCTCGCCAAACTTGCCACCTACGTCACCGAAGGCGATCTTGCCATTGCCGCCACCTATCTCGCCCCATGAGTGAACAAACCCTTCTCCAGCGCTACCGCTTGTTTTTGTTCTTGTTAACCGGGGCAATCTTCATCGGGGTGTTGGTCGAACTCTATTTCACCGAACACACCGAGTCTCTCCCGCAATGGATTCCGTTTGTGTTGAGCGGGTTGGGGTTGGTTGCCCTGGTCGGGGTTTTGGTGCGCCCCCAACGGGCGATGATCCTCGCCCTCCGCGGGGTGATGGGGCTGGTCACGCTGGGTAGTTTTTTTGGGATTTTTGAACACATCGAACATAACCTGGAATTCGCCCTGGAAATCCGCCCAAACGCCGTCGCCAGTGACGTTTTCTTCGAAGCGTTGGGCGGCCCCAATCCTCTGCTCGCCCCGGGCATCCTCGCGCTGGGCGCTCTCCTGGCCCTGGCCGCCACCTACTACCATCCGGCCCTGAACAAAAAGTAGGGGACACACGAGACGATGGAGGATTCTCGGCTCTTTCTCTTCTGTATTCCAATAGATCGCTCCCCAATCACGCTTTCAATTCCACAGCTCCCCGTTCACGTAACGGGGAGTTTTTGTTTCTATTCTGTGATTTTGCTAAATATTTGCGAATAAACCAAAATATTTGGTTTTTAACTTGACAATTTTGGTAAAACTTGTAAAATAACGCATAAGGAGACTCCCCATGGCAAAAATTCTCGATCAATGCCCCGTCTGTCAAGCTCGGATGGAAATCACCCAACTCAGTTGCACCGCCTGCGAAACCGTCGTTGTTGGTCGGTTTGAACCCAACCGCTTCAGTAAACTCGCCCCGGAAAGCATGACCTTTCTCGAAACGTTCATCCGCAACCGCGGCAACGTCAAAGACATGGAACGCGAAACCGGCATCTCGTACTGGACCATTCGCCGGAAAATTGACGAACTCATCACCGAACTGGGTCTCGAAGCCCACCCCGATCCCGAAACGGCCAAAACCACCCGCCGCGACATTCTCGAACGTCTCAAAAACGGTGAAATCACCCCTGAAGAAGCAGGCAAACTCCTGGAGAAAATCAAATGATCTCGTTAAATTTTGGGCGCGAGCCAGGTTCATCGGCCCTGGATGAACCCCCCGTCAATCCCCTGCCCCTTGAGGACGCCGCGTCACTGGACGCCCCGCCGTCAGACGCCACGTTGGCCCCCACCAAAGACGCCTCCCGCACCGCCCGCTCGCGGTCTCGTCCCCTCCTACGCAAACGCTCCCCCAAAAATAAACCCTCCCACACCGCTTTTACCGCGCTTTCACTTCCTCACGCCGGCCAGGATTGAAAGCGCCCCACCCCCGGACGTTCTTCCACCTGCGGGACGGAACCCCTCTCGGAAGAACTCCATTTTTTTAGACGTAACAGCGAAAGAAAGTTTTCCCCACCCGTTTCTGCGTTGTTACCTTTGTACGAAATCCCTAATTGGAGCAAACCTCATGGATGAAGAAAAAATGATGATCCTCAACATGGTCGCCGATGGCAAGATCAGTGTTGAACAAGCTGAAAAACTGCTACTGGCACTGGACAGCAAAGCCGCCCCCCAACCCTCGAATGTGTGGAACGCCCCCGATACCCCTGACCTCGAAGGGCTGGAAACCATCGTCGAACCCGCCGATCCCCCGCGTGCCCCTCGCCCCCCGATGGCCGCCCGGATCGCCCATGTGCCGCATGTCCCGCCCGTTCCCCATGTGGCGCACATCGCCCCGATGCCTCCCCGCCCCCCGCGCCCGCCACGTCCCCCACGGGAACCGCGTGAACCTCACGGTGAACGTTCTTACGTTCGCTTTCACCCCTCCCACTTCCACCGCTTCACCCCGGAAGACCTCGCAGAAATGCAAGCCCTCGGCCTGGAAGATCTCCGCGACCACGACCTCGCCGACCTCAGTCGCCACGGCGTCACGATGGAATACATCCGCAAAATGAGGCAGGCTGGCCTGGAAGACCTGAATTCCGATGACCTCTCCCGCCTGCGCAACCACGACGTGCGTCCGGAATACGTCAAAGCTTTGCGCGAAGTCGGCTTCAACGACCTGGATGTCCACGAAATTATCCGCCTGCATGATCATGATGTCCACCCCGATTTCATCCGTAAAATGGGCGAACTTGGCTTCACCGATCTGGATGCTCGCGACGTGATCCGCCTGAGTGATCACGATGTGTCCCCCGCCTACGTGAAAGCGATTCGTGACCTGGGCTACCCCGATCTTGACCTCGACGACATCATCCGCCTCGCCAATCACGACGTGCGCCCCGAATATGTCCAGGTCATGCGCGAATTGGGCTACAAAGACCTCACCCTGGACGACATCATCCGCCTGGGCAATCACGACATCTCCCCCCGCCTGGTGCAGGAGATGCGCGAACTCGGTTTTGACGATATAGACGTGGATGAGCTGGTCAAACTAGGCAACCACGATGTCAGCCCTGCGTTTGTCAAAGAAATCCGCGAACTGGGCTACGATGATATTGACCTGGAGGACCTGATCCAGTTCAGCAACCACGATGTCTCCCCCGATTTCATCCGGGAGATGCGCGAACTGGGAGTGGGCGACCTGTCCTTTGACGACCTGATCCAGATGAGCATCCACGACGTGCGCCCCGGCTTTGTCAAAGAACTGCGCGACCTCGGCCTGACGGACTTTGACGTGGATGATTTGGTTCAACTGAACATTCACAACGTTCGCCCGTCGGTTATTCGCGACCTGCGCGAGTTGGGGTTCACCGACTTTGAAGTAGATGATCTGGTGCAGTTTGGCATTCACAATGTCTCTGCCCGGTTTGTGCATGATATGACCACTCTGTTCGATCACCTGACTCCCGACGACATTGTACAGATGCGGCTTCACGGCATCAGCCGCCGGTTTGTAGAGAAACTTCGTGAAAAAGGGTTCGACAGCACCGACCCCGACGAAGTGATCCAAATGCGCATTCGCGGATTTGAAGGGAATTGGGCGTAAACAACCCCCAAATGCCCAAAAAGCAAAAAAGAGATGGGTTTTCCCCCATCTCTTTTTTTTTTGCGGTATCCTCTCAACCTATCAGGAGAACCACACGATGCACGCACAAATTCATCTTCCGCACGCCCCCTCCATCCCTGGCCTTCGCTTCCGGCCTTTTCGCGGGGAAAGCGATTATCCCCTCATGGCCGCCGCCGTCGCCCTCAGCGCTGAGGCCGACCAGGTCGAACGTGTGACCACGGTTGAAGATATTGCTGAAACCTACGCACATCTCCAAAATTGCAATCCCGCGCAGGACATGATCTTTGCCGAAATAGAGGGGGAGGTGATTGGATATTCCCGGTTGTGGTGGCACGCCGAAGATGGCGAGGGGCCGTATCTCTACTCGTTTATTGGGTTTTTGGTCCCGGCCTGGCGGCGGAAGGGGATCGGGACCGCGATCCTGCGGTGGATCGAAACCCGCGCCCGCGCAATCGCCCAGGATCACCCCGCCGAACGCCCGAAGTATTTTCAGGGGTTTGTCACCCAGTCCGAAACCGGGTTGGCCGCGCTCTTCGCAAAAGAGGGGTACACCATCACCCGCGTTTCATATGAGATGGTGCGGCCCACGCTGGATGATCTGCCCCAATTTCCCCTGCCTGAGGGGGTGGAGGTGCGGCCTGTGCTTCCCGAACACTACCGCGCCATCTGGGAAGCGTCGAATGAGGCATTTCAAGATCATTGGGGTTTTTTCCCGCCCACCGAAGCGGATTACCAGGAATGGTTGAACGACAAAAACCTCTTTCAGCCCGACCTGTGGCAAATCGCCTGGGATGTGGAAACGAATCAGATCGCGGGGCAGGTTCGCACGTTTATTGCCCACGCGCTCAATGAAAAGTACGGACGCAAACGAGGGTACACGGAATTTATCAGCGTGCGACGCCCCTGGCGGAAACGCGGCCTCGCGCGGGCACTGATCGCCCTCAGTTTACAAACCCAAAAAGCGCACGGGATGACCGAATCGATGCTGGGGGTGGATAGCGAAAATTTGAGCGGGGCCACGCGGATTTACGAGGCGTGTGGCTTTCGGGTGGTCAAGCGCAATGCGATTTATCGAAAGGACTTGGTGAAATGAAAACAGATGTTGATATTTTAGTCATTGGTGGAGGGGCGGCCGGGTTTTTCGGGGCGTTGACGGCGGCGGAAGAAAACCGGCATGTGCGGATTCGGATTCTCGAACGGGGGGAACCCCTCTCAAAGGTGCGTATCTCTGGCGGGGGACGGTGCAATGTGACCCACGCGTGTTTTGACCCTGCGGAGTTGGTGACCTTCTACCCGCGCGGGGCACGGGAACTGCGCGGGCCGTTTTCCCGCTTTCAACCGAAGGATACGGTGGCCTGGTTTTTGCGGCGCGGTGTCAAGCTGAAAACTGAATCCGATGGGCGGATGTTTCCCACATCGGATAGTTCCGAGACGATTGTGGAGTGTCTTCTGCGGGAGGCGGAGCGGTTGGGGGTGGAGGTCGCCTGGATGCCGCCGGCCG
>JABWBV010000264.1 GCA_013359445.1 Anaerolineales bacterium
AGGGTTCCGGTACGATGCCCATCCGATGGGAATGTTCATTAGCACGGTTGCCGCGTTATCCACCTTCTACCCAGAAGCCAATGACATTTACAATTTAGGGGCGCGCCACAAACAGATTATCCGCCTGATCGCCAAAGTGCCCACCATTGCCGCGTTCTCCTACCGCCACAGCCGCGGCTTGCCCTTCGTTTACCCGGACAACGATCTGAGCTACACCGGCAACTTCCTTGCCATGCTGGACAAGATGACGCAGACCAAATACCAGCCCGATCCCATCAAAGAACGCGCGCTGGATGTGTTGTTCACCCTGCACGCCGATCACGAACAAAACTGTGGGACTGCGGCCATGCGGGTAATCGGCTCCAGCCACCCCGATCCGTATTCCGCGATGGCCGGGGCGGCCGCCGCACTGTACGGCCCGCTTCACGGCGGCGCAAACGAACAGGTGCTCCGCATGTTAATGGAAATCGGACACGTCAAAAATGTCCCCGATTTCATCACCAGCGTCAAAAACCGCGAAAAACTGCTCATGGGCTTTGGTCACCGCGTCTACAAAAACTATGACCCGCGTGCCCGCATCATCAAACAAATTGCCGATCAGGTGTTTGAAGTCACCGGACGCAACCCGTTGCTCGACATCGCCCTCGAACTCGAACGCATTGCCCTCGAAGATGAATACTTCGTCAGCCGCAAACTGTACCCGAACGTAGACTTCTACTCCGGCCTGATTTACCAGGCCCTGGGCTTCCCCGTAGAAATGTTCCCGGTGCTGTTCGCCATCCCCCGCACCGTGGGTTGGCTCTCCCAATGGGTCGAAATGCTCGGCGACTCCGATCAGAAGATCGCCCGCCCCCGCCAAATTTATCTCGGCGGACGCGGCCTCGAATACGTCCCCATGGACGCCCGGGGCTAAGCTTCAAACAAGCGTAATAAAAAAAGGGTAAGGCACTGGCCTTACCCTTTTTTATTGTGATTTTTCCGTTTTTGATGGGAATCATCCCGTTCGTCTTGGTATCCCCCTTTTTCTCAAGCGATTTTTCTTCAATTTGTGTATAATCCCCACCTATGGCCTCTAAAATTCTGATCGTTGAAGACGAACCAGCCCTGTTAGACACGTTGGAATACAACCTGTCCCGGCAAGGCTACCACGCCGTCACTGCCTGCGATGGGCAAACGGCGGTTTCCCTTGCCCGCTCTATCCAGCCCGATTTAATTGTGCTGGATATTATGCTCCCCCAACTGGACGGGTTTGAAGTCTGCCGCATCCTGCGCCAGGAGATGAATGTACCCATTTTGATGCTCACCGCGCGGGACGCAGAAATTGATCGGGTGGTGGGGCTGGAAATTGGGGCGGATGATTATCTGACCAAACCGTTTAGCATGAGGGAGTTTCTCGCGCGGGTAAAAGCCCAACTCCGGCGGGTCCGGTTGGATCGGTCCGAGGCCCAGATCGTTCCCACAGAAGAGGTCGAAAGGTATTCATTTGGCAATCTTCAATTAGATGTTACGCGGCATCAGGCTTATTTAAACAATCAGACGCTTCCCCTCAAACCCAAAGAATTTGAACTCTTGCTGTATCTGGCGCGCCACAAAGGGCAGGTGCTCTCGCGCGATATGTTGATGGAGCAAGTCTGGGGGTGGAATTTTAGCGGCGGAAGCCGGACGGTGGATGTCCACATGCGTTGGTTGCGGGAAAAAATCGAAAACGATCCCGCCCAGCCCGAACGGTTGGTCACCGTGCGAGGCGTGGGGTATCGTTTCGAAGGATAAACCATGTCCTTTCACAGTATTCGCTGGCGGATTGCGTTTTGGTTTGCGCTGTTTTATATAATCGCGATGGCTGGGCTGGGGGTTTTTTTAGCCAATCAAGTCCGAGTCAATAAACTTCAAGACCTGGAAAACCAACTCACCACAGAAGCCCAAATGCTGGTGAAGGTGCTGGAACCGGTAGACTTTACCGAGGCCAATATCCCCACGCTGGATGAGGCCGCCCACACGTGGGGCCAAACCCTCAATGCCCGCGTCACGCTCATTGCCCCGGATGGTACGGTGTTGGGCGAATCCGATGAGGACCGGGCCGGTATGGATAATCATCTCACTCGTCCCGAAGTGATCGAAGTCTTGGAAACCGGGAGCGGAAGTAGTCTGCGGTTAAGTAACACGACCGGGCTGGATACCCTGTATATCGCCGTGCCCATCACACGCGCGGGGCAGATGACGGGCATTGTCCGGGTAGGCCTCCCCCTCTCCGAGGTGGAAGCGATTGTCAACAGCTTTAGCCAGATGATCGTCCTTTCTACGGTGATCACGTCTATCTTTGCCATTCTGTTGGCTTTTTACCTGGCCGAACGCACCACCCGCCCCCTCCGGCAACTGACCGAAGACACCCGGCGGATCACGCAAGGGGAAATCAACGTCCATCCGACCTCCACCACCACCGACGAAGTGGGTGAACTGGCACGGGCGGTCAACCAAATGGCCCAAAAATTGCAAGAACAGATTCAGGATATCGAAACTGAACGGGGCAAATTGGGCGCCATTTTGCGCCAGATGACCAGCGCCGTCATCATGGTGGACCCCCAAGGCCGCGTGCGGTTGCTCAACGCCGTGGCAGAGACCATGTTTGGCGTTGAAGAAGCCGAAAACCTGGGAAAATCGCTCGTGGAAGTTCTGCGCCATCACCAGTTGGTTGAACTTTGGCAAACCTGCAAAGCCTCCAAAGAAAGTCAGGCCCTCGCGTTGGAACTGCCCGGCAAACGGCTCTTCATTCAAGCCATTGCCTCCCCGCTCGATGGTTTGCTGGCCGGGCATGTTTTGCTGGTTTTTCAGGATTTGACCCGTGTACGCCGGTTGGAAACGGTGCGGCAAGATTTTATCAGCAACATCTCCCACGAACTCCGCACCCCACTCGCCTCCCTCAAAGCCCTCACCGAAACCCTCATTGACGGCGCGCTGGAAGACCCTCCCGCGGCCCGCCGTTTTCTCACCCGCATCGAAACCGAAGTAGACAGCCTCACCCAAATTGTCCAGGAACTGTTAGAACTCTCACGGATTGAGTCCGGGCGGGTGCCCATCCAATTCCAAAAGTTTGACCCCAGAAAACTGGTTATCGGCGCGTGCGAACGCCTGCGCTTGCAAGCCGAACGGGCCGAACTCACGATCAAAACCGAGTACCCGCCCGATTTGCCCGCCGTGATGGCAGACCCGCCCCGTATGGAGCAAGTGCTCATCAATCTCATCCACAACGCCATCAAATTCACCCCCAAAGGCGGCCTCATCACCCTCCACGCGCGCCCCCATTACAACGCCCGCACCGGCAATAACGAAGTCATCTTTGAAGTCCGCGACACCGGCGTCGGCATCGCCACCGATGACTTACCTCGCATTTTTGAGCGGTTTTACAAAGCGGACCGCTCCCGTTCTGGCGGGGGAACCGGCCTGGGGTTAGCCATTGCCCGCCATCTCGTGGAAGCCCACAAAGGCCGCATTTGGGCCGAAAGCACGGAACGGAAAGGCAGTACCTTTTACTTTTCCCTGCTCGCGGCAGAAGAAGGCGAGGGCACCCAAAAGCCAAAAAAATGAGCCGTCCCCCAAGTGACCCCCCGTTAGCCCCTATGAAAAAATATTCTTCACTCTCCCGCCTTCTTGTGCCCTCGGCCTGGTTCCCACTTTCTTTGGTGTTCCTCGCCCTGACCGTCGCGGCCTGCACCTCCCCAGCCACGCCCCCGCCATCCGCCGAACCCACCCTGCCCTTAGCCGAGTGTTCCCTGGCCGCCCCCGGCATCAGCTCCCAATTTGACGCGCAGTGCGGCAAACTGACCGTGTACGAAAACCCCACCACCCAAACCGGACGGCAAATTGACCTGAACATCGCCGTGATTCCCGCCGTCAGCCGCAATCCCGCCCCCGATCCGGTCTTTTTCCTCGCGGGCGGCCCCGGACAAGCGGCCACCGAATCCTTTCTCGCCGTCCAAAATGCCTTCCGAGACATCAATCGCGACCGCGACATCGTCCTCGTCGATCAGCGCGGCACCGGCGCCTCCCACCCCCTGCGGTGCGAAATTCCCCCCGAACTTGAAACCGAAGAAACCCTTGAAGACAACTCTGCCGCGTTCACCGCGTTCCTCGAAACCTGCCTGTCCGAACTGGACGCCGATCCCACCCAATACACCACCGCCATCGCCATGCAAGACCTCGATCAGGTGCGCGCCGCCCTGGGCTACGACCAAATCAACTTGTACGGCGTCTCCTACGGCACCCGCGCGGCCCTCACCTACCTGCACCTGTACCCAACCCGCGTCCGCACCGCCATTTTAGACGGGGTCGTCCCCCAACAACTCGCGCTGGGATTGGATGTGGCTACTGACGCCCAACACGCGCTGGATTTGATCTTCGCCCGATGTGCGGCAGACCCGATTTGCACGGAAAACTTCCCCAACCTGCCTACCCGTTTTGACGAAATCCTCACCACCCTGGAAGCGGCCCCGGTCCCCGTGCAGGTTACTGACCCCATCACCGGCGAATTCCGAGACATGGAATTTACGCGCGACATGTTCGCGATCATCATGCGCTTTTACAGCTACAGCCCCACCACCGTGGCCCTCCTCCCCCTGCTCATTTCCACCGCCCAAACCGATTACGCCCGTCTCGCCTCCCAATACCTGATCCTGACCACCGACCTGAACACCAGCCTCAACAACGCGATGGGCTACTCCGTGCAATGTGCCGAAGACACCCCCTTCTACACTGCCGAACAAGCCACCACTGCCGCCGAAAACACCTACCTGGGCGAGATGGTCTCCGGGGGCTTGTTGGAAATCTGCAAAACCTGGCCGCGTAGCCCCATTCCTGCCGATTATAAAGACCCCGTCCAGTCTGATGTGCCTATCCTGCTCCTCTCCGGCGAGTATGATCCGGTCACCCCCCCCGCCTACGCCGACCTTGCCGCCCAAACCCTCCCCAACAGCCTGCACCTGATCGCCCCCGGGCAGGGGCACAATGTCATCTATCTCGGCTGTATCCCCGACCTCGCCGAGCAATTCCTCTCCATGGGGACGGTCAACGGCCTGGAAACGGCCTGCGTAAACGAAATTGAGCCATTTCCATTTTTTATCAACTTCTCCGGCCCTATGCCATGAGTAAGGTGGAGTTAGTCGACCGTGAAGGGTTAACGTGGAGAGAAATCTTTACCCTAATTCCCCCCACTTACGCCTTACGCTACCCCTAACTCCCTACGCTACTTCTAACGCCCATGATCCAAGTCACCAACCTTCACAAATCCTTTGGCAAAAAACGAGGAACGGCAACCGTCCACGCGCTCAAAGGGGTTACGTTTACCGCCCCGGATGGAAAAATCACCGGGTTACTCGGCCCGAACGGGGCCGGAAAAACGACCTGCCTCCGCATCCTGTACACGGTTATGAACCCCGATCAAGGGGAAGCACTGGTAGACGGGTTCAACGCGGTCAAAGCACCGCTCGAAGTACAAAGGCGGATCGGCGTCCTGCCCGACGCGTCCGGGTTGTACTCCCGTTTGACCACGCGGGAAAATATTCGTTATTACGGGCGTTTGCACGGGTTAAACGGTTCGGCATTGGAGAACAAAATCGATCAATTGATCAAACTCTTTGATATGCAAGACATCGCCGACCGCCCCACCGAAGGATTTTCCACCGGCCAACGGGTCAAAGTGGCCATTGGCCGCGCCCTGATTCACGACCCCAAAAACGTCCTCCTCGACGAACCGACGAGCGGGCTAGACGTGATGAGCACCCGCGCCATGCGCGAGGTTATTCGCCGGATGCGGGAGGATGGCAAATGCGTGCTGTTCTCCAGCCATATCATGCAAGAGGTGTCCGCCTTGTGTGACAACATTGTGATCATTGCCAAAGGGGAAATTGCCGCAGAAGGTAGCCCGGATGCCCTGCGTCAATAAACGGGGGAAGCGAATTTGGAAGACGCGTTTGTCCGGGCCATTGGAACCGGTGAGGGGTTGGCGTAGTATTCAGGAGTGACCCATGCTTAATCGAATTCTGATCATTTTTCAAAAAGAAGTTCTCGACAACCTCCGCGACCGCCGGGCGTTGACCTCCACGCTGATGGGCACCCTGCTTGGCCCCGGGTTGATGCTCCTCCTGTTTTTTGTCCTGGGCCGGACGATAGAAGAAGCGACCCAGCAGGCGCTCCAACTCCCCATCGTGGGGGCGGAACACGCACCCAACCTGGTTCAATTTCTCGAACAAAATAACGTCGAAATCCTGGAAGCCCCCGCCAACCCCGAAGAGAGCGTGCGCGTGGGGGATTATGATGTGATCCTGGTCATCTCCGAAAACTACGGCGAAAACCTGCAACGCGGCTACCCCGCCACCGTGGAACTGATCGTGGACGACTCCCGCCAGTCTTCGCAGGTGGACGTAAACCGGACGGAACAACTCCTCGACAACTATACCCAGCAACTGGCGGTGCTCCGTCTCGTTGCGCGTGGGGTCAGCCCGGTCATTTTGCAACCCCTTTCGGTAGAAACTGTGGACGTGGCAACGCCCCAAAGCCAGGCCGCCAGCCTGTTGGGTACCATGCCCTACTTTTTGATTTTTTCGGTCTTTCTGGGCGGGATGCACCTGGCGATTGACACCACCTCGGGCGAACGAGAACGGAATTCGCTGGAGCCTTTATTGAGCAATCCGGTGGCTCGGCGGGATATGGTCTTGGGGAAAATGGCGGCCACGGTGCTGTTTACGATCATTTCGCTGGTAGGAACCCTGGCGGCGTTTGGGGTACTGTTTAACGTGGTGCCTTTGGAAGAATTTTTGGGGACACGGATCAATATCGGGGTAGGTGTGATGTTAAGCATTTTCCTGATCTGCTTGCCAATGGTGGGAGTGGCGGCGGCGATTCAGACCATTATTGCGGCGTTTTCTCGAAACTATAAAGAAGCTCAAAGCTACCTCAGTTTCCTGCCATTGATTCCCGCTCTGCCGGGCATGTTTCTTGCCTTTGTGCCGGTCAAACCCACGCTGTGGATGATGCTGATCCCCACCTTTGGGCAACAGTTGATCATCAATCAGTTGATGCGCGAGGAGCCGGTGCTTTTGATGAATGTGGTCGTTTCGGTAGTGGTCACGCTGGTCGTGGCGATCCTTTTGACAGTTGTCTCGGTGGCGTTGTACAAACGAGAACAAATTTTGTTTGGGCGATAACGGGTTTGCGTGCGTCGCACCCGGGCCGATTGACCCTCATGAACCGGAAGCCATTTCCGTCACTGTATGTCTGGGGAATCTGGCTGTTCGGAGCGGGATTACGTTTGGGGTTCCTGGGGAAACAAGATTTATTTTTGGATGAAGCATGGTCGTGGGCGACGATTCGCCTGGGGATCGGGCCTTTATTGCGCCTTTCGCTCGCTGATCCGCACCCGCCTTTTTACTATCTCCTGTTAAAAGCCTATTTGCTCCTTGTCCCTGACACTGAGTTTTGGTTACGCGCCCTGAGTGCCGGAATATCCCTGGCAAGTTTATGGATTGTGATGCAGTTCACGGCTGAACGTTGGGGGCGGGAGAGTGCCTTGGCCGCGGGATTTATGCTGGCCGTCTCGTCTTTTGATATTTATTACGCGCAAGAAGCCCGTATGTACACCCTGGCTGGGTTTCTTTGGTTGGTCAGTTTTGTGGCGCTCCTCCGCGCGTTGGAAGGGGGGCGGAGAGCGTGGGGCGTTTGGGTGGTGACAAACATTTTGATGGCCTGGACCCATTTGACTTTACTGCTGGTCGTCTTCGCTTATCTTCTTTTTCTGGCCGGGTATGTTGTGCGAGGGCAGGGCGGGGTTGAGGGGTGGCAGGCTGATCGGCGCACGGTGCTGGTGGGGATGGGGCTGGTGCTTGCGGGCATAGGGCCTGCGGTTTGGCAGGTTTTCCAATTTTCGTCGGATTACCGGATTGGTGGGGCGTGGATTCCGGGCAGGGGCGATTTGTGGGCGCTGTTTCTCTTGTGGAGTACCGGGTTGACGGCGGCGCGCAGTTATTTTTTAGACAGCAGTCATCTTACGCTCCCCCTCCTGGCGCAGTGGTCCGCCGCGGGGTGGGGAATTGCAGGGGCCGTAACGGTTGGCTTTCCGGCAGTGTGGGGGATGTATCGCGCATGGCAAAAGGGGGGCCAGGAACGGGCCTGGGTGTGGGTCTCGCTTTGCGTGGTGCTGGGGCCGATTCTGTTGGGCTTTGGGTATGCTTTTTTCTTGCAACGGGCGGCATGGGCGTTTAAACCCTTTTTGGGGGCGGGGTATTTGTTGTGGATTTGGGCGGGCGTAGGGATTGGTGCCCTTCCCCGCGCGAGTGTGCGAAAAGGGTGGGGGCTTGCGATTCTGCTTATCTCCGCCGCGTCTTTGCTTCCGTATTTCACCGGGTGGCAAAAAAGTGAGGCTGGGCAGGCATTGCGCGCCCTCCCCCCGCTCGCCGCAGAAGATGCGGTGGTGGTGGTCCCCGCTTACCTTGCGCCCCTTGTTTTCTATTACACCCCTCCTGAGACCCCGCTTTTTTCAGTATCCAATCACCAAACGTTGCTTCATATCTCACCTTCCGAGGAACATCTCACCGGGCTGGTTCAAGAAGTTCCTTGCACCGCACTCTCAAACATTGCCAATCTTTGGATATATGGAGACCCGGCGCGTATCCAACCGGAGCAGTGGCCTGAATGTGTGCAGGAGAAGCAGGTATGGATGTTTATCGAGGGTGGGTGGAAATAGGTTTTTTTTGAGATTCTCCAAACAGGGATGATTAACGCCTCGTTTACAAGGTCATTACCTTCCCTTAATTTCCTGATACCGCGGTCTTAACACCGGCCTGCTAAAATTCCAATCAATCAAATACAGATAGTTCTTCTTCTCTCTCTCCCTCCTGATTGTCAAGTGGGGCACCCGTGTGTGCCCCACTTGGCGTTTAAGTCTCAAACTACGTCATTCCTTTTTTTGGAGACTACCCCTTGTACGAGTAACTACCAATTGTTTACCTTCTCTTAGCCCCTTATTAACAAACAGTGGCGTAACCGTTAAACAGCCACTGATATTCTAAGCTGGACTTTATCCATTTGCACATTAACAAAAAGCAAGGTAAGCTGAAGCAAAAACTCCACCAAGAGGTTTGCCGATGCTTACCCTGCCTGATG
>JABWBV010000265.1 GCA_013359445.1 Anaerolineales bacterium
CCGGGAGTGCGGGTGTTCTCGCTCGGGCACTCGCTCGAGGTGATCAAGTACACGGCGGACGCGCGCGCGATCTACGAGCGCTGGCGGCTCGGTGACGCCCCGTTCACCCATGCGGTCGGGCACGTGCGAATGGCGACCGAGTCGCGCGTCGACGTCAACCACTCGCACCCGTTCTGGGCCCGGCCGTTCCCGGACGTGACCGTCGTCCACAACGGCCACGTCACGAACTACTACAAGAACCGCCGCATCTACGAGATGCGCGGGTACACGTTCCAGACCGAGAACGACACGGAGTTCGTGGCCGTCTATCTCGCCGAGCAGCTCTCCCTCGGGCTGACCCTCGACGAGGCGGTGCGCCGGTCGATCGATGACCTCGACGGCTCCTTCACCTACCTCGTCTCGACCGCCGACGGGTTCGGCGTCGCCCGCGACCGCTTCTCGACGAAGCCGTGCCTCGTCGCCGAGACCGACGACTGGGTCGCGGTCGTGTCCGAGGGGATCGCGCTCGCCGGCGCGTTCGGCGACCAGACCGAGATCCACACCTACGAGCTGCAGGGAGGGGAGGCGCGGGCATGGACGCGAGCGTGAAGCCTGCCGCGACCGGACGCACGACCGTCGACGCGCACGGGAAGACGACACGGGAGGTGAACGAGGAGCTCCGCGCTCTGATCGCCTCGGGTCAGCGGGCGATCGAGATCCTCAACCCCGTGACCGATGACCCCCTTTTATCCCGCAACCTTGAGCCTCGCCTCGGTCTTGACCTGCAGGGCGGTTTGCAAGTCCTGCTCGAAGCGGATATCCCCGCCGACCAGCAAATCGACTCGGAATCAATGGAAATCGCCCGTGATATCGTCCAGCAGCGCACTGACGCGCTCGGCGTGAACGAAAACATCATTCAGATCGCTGGTGACCGCCGCATCGTGGGTGAATTCCCCGGACTGGCAGACACCGAATCCGTTTTGGCGACCATTCAACAAACCGGCTTGCTTGAATTCGTGGACACCGGTGACTTCAGCCCCGAACCGGGCACCATTCTCGTCACTGATTACAGCCCGACTGGTGAAACCATCACCCCCAGCGACCCCGAAACGATCGTCTATCGCACCATCATGACTGGAGCAGACCTCGAATCGGTGGTTGTCTCGCAGGATACACTGGCAACCAGTTACATGATCAACTTCACGCTCAAATCCGATGGCGCACAAATTTTCGCCGACCATACTCCGGCAAACATCGGCAAATCCCTGACCATCCTGTTGGATAAACAAGTGATCTCCTCGCCGATCATCAACGATGCCATCATCGGCGGACAAGGTACCATCAGCGGCAGCTTCACCCTGGACGAAGCCAATGCCTTTGCCATTCAACTCCGCTATGGCTCGTTACCCATTCCGCTCAAGATCGTGGAAACCCGCATCATCGGTCCCACGCTCGGCGCGGACTCGCTCAGCAAGAGTCTGGTTGCCGGGTTGATCGGGTTTGGCTTGGTGGTCGTGTTTATGGCGGGGTACTACCGTTTGCCCGGTCTGCTGGCGGATGTTGCCCTCATCCTGTACGTCAGCCTCACCTTTGCGCTCTTCAAACTGGTTCCCGTCACCCTCACGTTGCCGGGAATTGCCGGGTTTGTGTTGAGCATTGGTGTGGCAGTCGATGCAAATATTTTGATCTTTGAACGGTTGAAGGAAGAACTAAAAGAGGGCCTTCGCCTGCAAAATGCCATCGAAAAAGCCTGGAACCGGGCCTGGCCCTCCATTCGGGACTCCAACCTGTCCACGCTGATCACTTGCGGGATTTTGTTTTGGTTTGGCAGTGCGTTTGGGGCCAGTATTGTGAAAGGGTTCGCAGTGACCCTGGCGCTGGGCGTGTTCGTTAGCCTGTTCACCGCCATTTTCGTCACCCACAACCTGCTCCACATGTGGTTGGACAACATCAAAGTCGCCGATCACCTGCCATGGTTTGGACTGCGGTCGGAAGCCAAATAGGAGTTTTTTTATGGACATCGTCGGAAAACGTTACCTTTATTTTGCCATTTCCCTCATCGCCATCGTCCCCGGGCTGATCGGGTTGATGCTGTGGGGCTTGCCACTCGCCGTAGATTTTGCCGGGGGGAGTCTGGTGGAAATCCGGTTTGCCTCGGGCACGGCCCCCACGCTGGAGGCGGCCCGCGAAGTGTACGCCCAATTGGGATTTGAGGACGCGGAAGTGCGTTCGTCCGGTGCCAACGACTTAATCGTCCGCACCCCCACCATTGACGACGCAACCAACAATCGCATCATCGAAGCGATGCAAACCGAATTTAACGACACGATCACCGTGCTCCGCTTTGACAGCGTTGGCCCGACCGTCGGGCGGGAAGTGACCGTCCGGGCGGCGGGAGCCGTTGCCCTGGCCGCGCTCGCGATCATGTTCTTCATTTGGTACGCCTTCCGCGGGGTGCCAAATGCCCATCGTTACGGGATCAGCGCCATCATCGCTATGTTGCACGATGTGGCCGTCGTGTTCGGCGTGCAAGCGATCTTGAGCCACTTTTTAGGCTGGGAGGTGGATGCCCTCTTCCTCACCGCCCTGCTAACGGTGATTGGGTTTTCCGTCCACGACACCATCGTCGTGTTTGACCGCATCCGCGAAAACGCCACCAAATATCGCCGCCAACCCTACGAAAAGACCGTCAACGACTCCATCCTGCAAACGCTGGTGCGCTCGGTGAACACCCAATTGACCGTGTTCCTGACCCTGTTGGCGTTGGTCATCTTCGGCGGGAGTACGATCCGGCACTTCGTTGTCATTCTGATGATCGGGGTGTTGAGCGGCACGTATTCGTCCATCTTCAACGCCGCCCCAATCCTGGTCGTGTGGGAAAAACAGGAATGGAAAACCTGGTTCCGCAAAAATAAGGCGCAACCCGCCCAGTAAAACCTACAAAAAACGGCGTTCCGTATGAATGGAACGCCGTTTTTTTGTAGTGACGACTTCAGTCGTTCTCCCAACGACTGAAGTCGTCGCTACCGAGCCGTGCCTGCATACCCGGGGAAACATCTCCTTAACAATTGACAATAAACGCGTGCCCCCTGAAAATTGGCGCATGATTATTCTCGCAATTGGCATGCCCCGGGCGGGTTCCGGCTGGCACTACAACTTAACGCATGATCTGATGATGACGGCAGGGGCCACGGACGCGCGGGAGATACGCCGCCGTTTTCGATTGGGGCGGTTTCTGACCGAGGTAAACTGCAACATCGGGATTCTGTCCCCCGCGCGGGTGGGGGCGGTGCTAATTCCCTCTCTCTTGGGGAACACGTTTACGATCAAACTCCACGCCGGGCCGACGCCGTTCGCCCAAACCCTGATCCGCCGCGGGCAGATGCGCCCCACCTACATTTACCGCGACCCGCGCGATGCCCTGCTCTCCGCTTACGAATACGGCCAACGCGCCCGCGCCGCCGGACGTGAAAACGCCTTCTCCCACCTCGACACGCTCGAAAAAGCCATCCCCTTCATCGCCGAATACGTGCACTACTGGGAAATGTGGACGGCGATCCCGAACGTCCACGCCGTCAGCTACGAAAATCTAAAAACCAATTACCCCGCCGAAGCCACCCGTCTGGCGCAGTTCCTCGGCCTGGACGCGGCATCCGCTCCGGTCCGGGCGGTGATCGAAAAGTACCAACCCGAACAGGCCCAGCAGGGGGACCGCGGCCTGCACTTCGTCAAAGGCGTCAGCGGACGGTTCCGCCAACATCTCTCCCCCGAACAACAGCAACTTTGTATTAACACATTTGGAGAAACGCTCGTCAAAATGGGGTATGCGCTTTAATCATGTGTTAAAATCAAAACGTCCGTATCCTTCGTGAACGGAACAATTTTGGACGAGTAATCAGTATCCAGTATCCAGTTTTCAGTGGCTGGAACGAACTGATTACTGGCAACTGAATACTGACAACTGAATACAACCCACTGAAAAGGCCTCTACCATCTATTTACCCAAAGGAGAGTACCATGTCCACCCAACCCATCCCCACCACTTCAATTGAATCACGCAAAAAAGTGACCACGCGCACGCTTCGCCTCAAAAAGCGACGCGCCGAACCGATCACGATGCTGACCGCCTACGACTACGCCACCGCGCTGGCCGTAGACAAGGCGGGCATTGACTCGATCTTGGTCGGCGACTCGCTCGGCATGGTCGTGCTCGGCTACGAAAACACCCTGCCCGTCACGATGGAAGATATGCTCCATCATTGCAAAGCAGTCGCGCGCGGCGCAAAAACCGCCCTGCTCGTGGGCGATATGCCGTTTATGTCCTATCAGGTGTCTGTAAAACAAGCCGTTCGCAATGCCGGACGCTTCCTGCAAGAAGCGGGAATGGACGCGGTCAAACTCGAAGGCGGACGCGAACGCGCCGACGCAATCCGCGCCATCACCAGCGCAGGTATCCCCGTGATGGGCCATCTTGGTCTGACTCCACAAAGTGTGCACCAGTTGGGCGGGTTCCGTGCCCAGGCCAAAGAAGCCGCCGCCGCCAAAACCTTGTTAGAAGATGCGCTCATTTTGCAAGACGCGGGGTGTTTCGCCATCGTTCTCGAAGCGATCCCTGCCCGGCTCGCGGAACTGGTGTCCAAACAGCTCGATATTCCCACGATTGGCATCGGCGCGGGCGTCGGGTGCGATGGGCAGGTGCTGGTTACGCACGATTTGCTCGGCCTGTTCGACCGCTTCACCCCCAGTTTTGTCAAAAAATATGCCAACCTGCACGAAGTGATGTTCGACGCCATAGCCGCCTACAAAGACGACGTAGATCGCCAACTCTTCCCCGCCTCCGAACATACCACCGACATGAAAGACGACGCGTGGGAAGCGTTCGTGCGGATGTTGGATTGAGAAAGAAGGGAACTTGTGGGAACTCGGGGAATGGAAGGAATTCCCATAAGTTCCCACGAGTTCCTATAAATCCCCACAATTCCCTTCAGTTCTCTTAACCATGCCCTCCCCCATCTTGATCATCGGCACCGGCGCGCTGGCCTGTTTGTTTGCGGCGCGGCTTTCCGCCATCGGAGTAGATGTTACCCTGCTCGGCAGTTGGGCAGAGGGACTGCGCGCGCTACGGAAGGGTGTGCGATTGGAAGAAAACGGCGAAGAGACCGTGTACCCCGTCTGGGCTACCGATAAACCGTCCGACTGTTTTGGACAGCGGCACGCGCTCGTGCTGGTGAAAGCCTGGCAGACCGAACGCGCCGCCCGCCAACTGGGGATGTGCCTCGCCCCGGACGGGGTCGCGCTGACCCTGCAAAACGGGTACGGCAACCGCGAAATCCTGGCGAAATCGCTGGGGGCGAACAACGTCGCGCTGGGGGTGACAACGACCGGGGCCACGCTCACCGGGCCGGGGAGGGTTCGCCCTGGCGGACCGGGCACAATCTCCGTCGAATCCCACCCCCGTCTGGAACCGATCATCCCCCTGCTTCGCGAGGCGGGTTTCGTTGTCGAAGAAACACCCAACGCCGACAGCCTGGTGTGGAGCAAACTCGTCATCAACGCCGCCATCAACCCGCTGACCGCCCTGCTCCGCATTCCGAACGGGGAACTGCTCGCCCGCCCCTCCGCCCGCGTGTTGATGGCCGACCTGGCTTACGAAGTTGCCACTGTTGCCGCCGCACTCCACATCCCCCTCACCTTTTCCGACCCCGTGGCCGCCGCCGAAGACGTGGCGCGCCGCACGGACGTCAACCACTCGTCCATGTACCAGGACATCCAGCGCGGCGCGCCGACGGAGATCGACGCGATTTGCGGGGCGATTGTGCGGGTGGGGGAGGAGGTGGGGGTACCGACGCCGGTGAATAAAACCATATGGAAATTGATCAAAGCCGGGGAAATAAAATAGTACAATTCCTCCATGTCCTCCACCCCTGACCTGATCCGCGCCCGCCAACGCCGCCGCGCCCAAACCCAAAAAACCACTCAAACCCGCTTGCTCCGCTTTGGCTGGGGCTTTGCTACCGTCTTTGCCGTGACGCTCGCACTCGGCCTGATCGCCCTCACCGTCACCTACACCGCCCTTGCCCGCGATCTCCCCTCCCTGCAAACGATCCCCACCCTGCTTACCCCGCCAGATGGCCTCCTGCTCCAGCCCACCCGTTTCTACGACCGCACCGGCCAAACCCTCCTCTACACCCTGCAAAACTCCGCCGCAGAAGGCGCAAAATATCTTCCTCTCGCCGACCTCCCCGAATTCATCCAACCCGCCACCCACACGGCGCTCCTTTTCTTCTCTTCGCCTTCTCTCCTTTTCCCCTCTTCTCCCCTCTCCCAATCTCTCGTCTCCTCCCTCCTCCTCTGGAACGAACCTCCCTCCCTCCGCCGCGACTTCCGCCTGACCCTCCTCGCCGCCCAACTCGAACGTACTTACGGGGACGATCAAATTCTCGAATGGTATCTAAATAGCACTCCCTACGGTCACCTCGCCTACGGGATTGACGCCGCCGCGTGGGTGTACTTTGACCACCCTGCCACCGCCCTCACCCTCCCCGAAGCCGCCCTGCTCGCCGCCATCGCCCAGGCCCCCGACCTCAACCCCTTCGACACCCCCGAACTCGCCCTCGAACGCCGCCAAACCCTTCTCCAGACCATGCTGGACCAAAGGATGATCTCCGAAGACGACGCCCAAGACGCCCTCAACGCCCCGCTCGGCACCCGCCCCACGCCCGCCAACATCCCCGCGCGGGACACCGCCTTCCTCGAACTCGTGCTCCAGGAACTCCACCCGCACGTGCCCCGCGCCCGGCTTGAGCAGGGGGGGCTGATCGTTCTCACCACCCTCAACGCCGACCTGCAAGCCCAAACCGCCTGCGCCCTCGCCACACAACTCACCCGCGTGAGTCCGTTTGTAGTGGGGGCTTCAGCCCCCCAAGACGGGACTGAAGTCCCCATTACAAACCCCAACTGCGAAATCGCCCGCCTCCTTCCCACCGTCCCCCTCGACCCCACCCTGGACCTCATCGGCCTCGCCACCCAAGCGGTCATCCTCGATCCCCGCACCGCCCAAATCCTCACCCTTACCGGCCTCGCGGACGACGGCACGTACCCGGCCCACCTCACGCCCCACGCACCGGGCACCCTCCTCACGCCCTACGTGTACCTCACCGCCTTCACCCGCGGCTTCAGCCCCGCCTCGCTCGTGTGGGACATCCCCGCCAACCAAACCCTCCCGCAAAACCCCAATCCCGACGGCCAATATCACGGCCCCCAACGGATGCGCCTCGCCCTCGCCAACGACTACCTCATCCCGACCCTTGACCTGCTTGCCGAACTCGGCCCGGAAAACGTGTGGAAAACCGCCGCCCAACTCGGTCTCCCCTCCCTGACCGTGCCCAGTGGTGAAGCCGCCCTCCACCTCCCACTCGAAGGGGGCCGCCTCATGCTCCTCGAAGCGGCGCAAGCGTATGGCGTGTTTGGCAGTCAGGGCATCCTGTTTGGATACGCCCACACAGACGAGGCCGCCGCACCCCTCCTGCCCACCGCTCTGCTCCGCGTGGAAGATACCACCGGCCAAATCTGGTACGAAACCCCCTCCCCCGACGCCCGCCCGGTCATCAGCGCCCAACTCGCCTACCTCCTCACCCACATTCTCAGCGACGAAAC
This sequence comes from Anaerolineales bacterium, assembly GCA_013359445.1. Lineage (GTDB taxonomy): Bacteria > Chloroflexota > Anaerolineae > Anaerolineales > JABWBV01 > JABWBV01. The sequence goes on from JABWBV010000265.1 coordinate 7,636, forward strand.
CGCCCGCTGGCCCAGCCTAGGCCACCCCAACGCCCTCGAAATCGGACGTCCGGTGGGGGTGAAATTGGGCACGGCGAACGGGGGAAGTGACACCTGGGCCATCGGCTTCACCCCCCACCGCGTGACCGCAGTCTGGACCGGATTTGACACAACCGGCGCGGACGACGTGGCCCCGACTTCGGCCAACGTCAGCAAAGCCATCCCCTCTTCCATCGCCGCCGCGCTCTGGCACGGGCTGACGAAATATGCCACGTCCACCCTCCCCGCAGAAACGTGGTCCACCCCGCCGGGGATCAGCACCCTGACCGTCTGCGACCCCTCCGGCCAACTGCCCACCGCCGAATGTCCCCTCACCGTGCAAGAAATCTTCACCCCCGGCAGTGAACCTACCCAACTCGATACCCTCTACCGCCGCGTCCAGATCAACCGCGAAACCGGCCTGCTCGCGACGGTTTTCACCCCCCCCGCCCTGATCGAAGAACGCATTTACCTCATCCCCCCGCCGGAGGCCGCAGAATGGGCGCGGCAAGCGGGTTTGCCCACGCCACCCGAAACGTATGATCTCGTCAGCGCACCGCCCGCGCCCAATCCCGATGCCCGGTTCGACACCCCGGAGATGTTCGCTTCGGTCAGCGGGGTGGTGAACTTTACAGGCACCGCATCCGGGGCAGATTTCCAGTCCTATCAGGTGCAGGTCGGGCAGGGGTTAAATCCTCAGCAGTGGACGGTGATTGGGGAGGCGTCCCCCGCGGAAGTGGGGCAGGGGACGTTGGCGACGTGGGATACGACTGGGTTAAGCGGGCTGTACGCGATCCGTTTGCTCGTCATTCGCGCCGATCAGCGGGTGGATACGGCCATCCTGCAAGTGACGGTGGATAACACCCCGCCCACCGCCGAAATCATCTATCCGGTGGAGGCGCAAACATTTATTTATCCCCAAGACGACAGTGTCACTTTCCAATTTAATGCGGGTGACGACCTCGCCCTCGCGCAGGTGGACCTGTTCCTAAACGATACGCTTCTCAATACCTTTACCCAGCCCCCCTACGCCCATCGTTGGGAACCCACCCCCGGCGAATACACCCTCCGCATCCGCGCCACCGACCGCGCCGGGAATGTGACGGAGGTGGAGGTGACCTTTTTGGTGAAGCGGTAAACTGTGGGGATGATGTTCGCAGGAGAATAAAAAAAGCCACGTTGTGAAAACGTGGCTTTTTTTTGACCAGGGAGGGGTTATAACATGGTTTTGCGGCGGAGGAAGAGCAAGCCCAGGCCGCTTAGGACTACCAGCCCGGCCAAAATCGCTTGCGGGATGCGCCAGGGGGAGGCCCAAAAACCGGGGGTAGGGGAAGAGGCGACATTGGCGGTACTATCGGGGGTATCGGCGGCAACTTCCGCACCGCCGACGGCTTCCGGCTCCCTCATAATGGTTATAGTTAGCGGCTCTTCGGCGACGGGGAGAGGGTCTTCGACGGGTTCGGTGGGGGCACTCTTGAAGGTGGCTTCGGGGGTGGG
>JABWBV010000266.1 GCA_013359445.1 Anaerolineales bacterium
CTCTACAGGCGCGGCGGCCATCTTCACCGGTATGGTACGCGGCGAGTCCAACAAAGACGGCCTCCCACCCCAAACCGAATACCTGGAATACGAAGCCTACATCCCCATGGCCGAAGCGAAAATGAAACAGGTCGCTGACGAAATCCGCGAAAAGTGGCCTGTAGTCGAAGGCATCGCCATCGTCCAACGCATTGGCCGTCTCTACCCCAAAACCCCCACCGTCCTCATCGCCTGCACCGCCGCCCACCGCGACACGGGCGTGTTCGACGCCGCGCGCTACGGCATTGACCGCCTCAAGCAGATCGTCCCGGTTTGGAAGAAGGAGGTCGGGCCGGGAGGGGAAGAGTGGGTGGAGGGAGATTACATGCCGAAAGGCGGGGAGTAACCTTCATACCGACTTAATCGCACCGCCATTCAAAATTTGACTCTACCAACATATGGTGGTATATATGCAACCATATGAGAGTGATCCTGGATACAAACATACTGGTTGCAGCTTTACGGTCGAATAAAGGGGCCTCATTTGCCTTGATTTCTCAACTTCCAACCCCCAAGTTTCAACCCGTGATAACCGTTCCTTTATACACAGAATACCAGGATGCCCTTACCCGTCCCGAAAATATGACAGGAGCAAGCACAAGGGAAGAAATTCTCAACTTTTTACGTTATTTTGCTCAAATCGCCCACCGACAAGAAGTCTTCTTTTTGTGGCGTCCCTGGTTAAAAGACCCCAAAGACGACATGGTACTTGAGGCCGCAGTTGCCTCTCAAAGTCACTTTATTATCACGTTTAACCAAAAAGATTTCACCGACATCGCTCGTTTTGGGATTGAAGTCATTACGCCCGGTGAATTTATCCGCAAGGTAGAGAAAAAATGAGTACATTAACCGTTCGGCTTCCTCGCTCCCTCCATCAAAAAATAAAAGAACTTTCAAAGACGGAAGGTATTTCAATCAATCAGTTCCTTGCCACAGCCGCCGCGGAAAAAATGGCGGCGCTCCTCACCCAAGATTTTCTTGAAAAAGAAGCGACGAAGGGAAAACGCAAAGATTTTGAACAAGTTTTACAGGCGGTTCCGTCGGTGGAGCCTGATGCCGCAGATCGTCTTTGAAAAATAGGGCGTAAACCAGCATGATCCTCTGCACAAACTGCCGCCTCCCCTACCCCGACACCACCGTCCCCTACAAATGCCCGGCGTGCGGCGGCATCTTCGATATGCCGACCCTTCCCGCCTTTGACCCCGCGCGGGTAGACCCCACCCAGCCCGGCATCTGGCGCTATCGCCACACGTTCGGCCTGCCTGATGACGCTCCCACAATCACCCTAGGCGAAGGGAACACCCCGCTCGTCTGGGCTGACGCCTTCGGCAAATCCGTCGCCTTCAAACTCGAATCCCTCAACCCGACTGGCTCACACAAAGACCGGGGCGTGGCCCTCCTCGCGAGTTTTCTCCGCACCCGAGGCGTGGCGGAAGCGGTCGAAGACTCCTCCGGCAACGCGGGTGCGTCCTTCGCCGCCTACGCCACCCGCGCGGGAATCAAGGCGCGCGTCTTCATCCCCGACTACGCCTCCGGCCCTAAGCGGAACCAGATCGCCGCGTATGGGGCGGAACTCGTTCGCATCCTCGGACGCCGCTCGGATGTGGCCGACGCCGTGCGCCGCGCCGCCGATGCGGGTGCGGTGTATGCCAGTCACGCATACCTGCCCCATCTGCTCCCCGGCTTTGCCACCCTTGCCTATGAACTGGTTGAAGAATTAGGGCAGACCCCCGGCACGGTTATCTGCCCCGCCGGACACGGGATTTTGCTCCTCGGCCTCGCGCGGGGGTTCGAGAATCTCAAAAGTGCGGGTGTGATTGCCCGCGTTCCCCGTTTGGTGGGGGTACAGGCGTTGAACTGTGCGCCGCTTTGGGCAGTGTACGCCCACGGACAGGCGGGGTTGGGGTGGGTAACGGAGGGGGAAACGGTGGCCGAAGGGGTGCGTGTGAGCATCCCCATTCGGGGTGATGCAGTCCTCTTCGCAATCCAATCCAGTCAGGGCACCCTGCTCGCCGCGCCCGAAGAACACATCCTCCTCGGACGAAACGAACTCGCCCGGCGCGGGTTTTATGTAGAGCCGACTTCCGCCATCGTGTGGGATGCCCTCGGCCAAATTATCGAACAAGCCCCGGAGCCGGTTGTTGTGATCTTGACCGGGTCCGGTTTAAAAAGCCTTTGAGTGGAGAGCTAAGAGTAAAGAGTATTGCTCATCACTCATCACTTACCCCTCATCACTATTCACGGAGTAACACATGCCCGAAAAAGTCGTCATCACCGGTTTGGGAGCCATTACGCCCCTCGGTCACACCCTCAAAGAAACCTGGGAAAACGCAAAAAATGGCGTTTCCGGCATTGGGCCGATCACCCTCTTTGACACCACCGATTACATGGTGAAATACGCCTGTGAAGTCAAAAACTTTAACCCGGACGATCACATGCCCTCCAAAGAGGCCCGCCGCCGCGACCGCTTTGAACAATTTGCCCTTGTCGCCGCGCTAGAAGCGTTGGCCCATTCGGGGTTACAAATCACAGAGGCCAACGCCGGGCGCGTGGGGGTCATTGTATCTGCCGCGATTGGCGGGTTTGAAACCATTCAAGATGCCGCATTCACCATCAAAGAAAGTGGCCCGCGCAAACTCAGCCCGTACATCATCCCCAAAGTGATGCCGAACGGGGCATCGGGGATGATCGGGATTGAAACGGGCGCGAAAGGCCCATCGTTTTCTGTGGCCTCGGCGTGTGCGTCGGGGGCGGACGGGATCGGCACGGCATGGATGATGATCCGGGCTGGAGTGATTGACGCGGCCCTCGCGGGGGCCTCCGACGCGACCATTATCCCCATCGGCGTGGGATCGTTTGACCGCTTGGGCGCGATGACTCGCCAAACCTCGGGCGTGCCCCAGCCCTTTGACCGCGACCGGGATGGGTTGGTGATGGGCGAAGGGTCCGCCATTTTGGTCATCGAAAGCGAAAGCCACGCGCGGGCACGAGGCGCGACCATTTATGCGGAACTGGCCGGGTACGCGTCCACCGCGGACGCGTTTCACGTCACTGCACCCGCGGAAAATGGGGCGGGCGGCGCGGCGGCGATGCGATACGCGCTCAACTCCGGGGGCATTCACCCCGACGAAATCGGTTATATCAGTGCACATGGCACAGCCACCCCGCTCAACGACCTGTCCGAGACGCGGGCGATCAAAGCGGCCTTTGGCGAAATGGCCTACAAAATCCCTGTATCGTCCACCAAGTCGATGACCGGGCACATGATGGGGACCACTGGCGCGCTGGAAGCGATCTTTTGTACGTTGGCGGTACGCGAGGGGATTTTGCCCCCCACGATCAATTACCACAACCCCGACCCGGAATGTGATCTCGATTACATCCCGAATGAAGCGCGCGAGGCAAAGGTGCGTGTGGCGATCAGTAATGCGTTTGGGTTTGGAGGGCACAATGCCGTGTTGGCGATACGGGAATATTAGTAACCCAGTGCCAGCATCCTGAGCGGAGCGGCAAAGTACCCACCACTCGAACAAACCCATCTCCAGCGCAGTCGAAGGCCTGTCCTGAAAGTAGGTGAAGGGATGCGGGACAAATAAAACTTCTCGGATTTTTAAAAGCGACCCGTTTTATTGCCAAAACAGGTCGCTTTTTTGATCCTTACGGTAAAATACCCTCTATCTCACCAAAACCGAATCTCAGGGCGTTGTCACCATTGTTTGGCGTGTGCTTGTTCTGCTAAAAAAGGATGGGCTGTCAGGAACCTGACCATCCTTTTTCGACCAAAGGGCATTTTTAGGGAAGTGCCTTTTTGCCGGACTTCTTTGAGCAGAACAAACACATCTCAAGCCTGGGGGCCTCTCCCTGTGTTCATGTCTTTGCTCACCTAATCGGTGAGCATCCAAGGAGTCTGACATGCAACCCCCTCAGGGCACGCCCTCCGATTTGCCCGAATCCCCCCTTGATTTTGCCCAACGAAATCAATTACCCTTCAATGATATTTCATACGTCAGCCGAGCGTTGACGCACCGCTCATATATGAACGAGAACACGGATGCGGTGGAAGATAACGAACGCCTGGAATTTTTAGGCGATGCCGTGTTGGATTTTCTGGTGGCCGCGTGGCTGTACAATCGTTTCCCGGAAATGAAAGAAGGCGTGCTGACCAGTTACCGTTCTGCGCTGGTTGGCGCACCGCAGTTGGCCGCGTTTGGGCGGCAGTGGGACGTGGGTCGGGCGATGCGCCTGGGCCGCGGTGAAGATGAAGGCGGGGGGCGGAAACGTGAACGCCTATTGTGCAGTACCTTTGAAGCGATCATTGGCGCGTTGTACCTGGACGCAGGGTTGGAGACGGTTAGAAGCGTCATTCACCCGATGTTGGCCCCGGCGATGGACCAAATCGTGATCCAGCGCAATGATCAAGACCCCAAAAGCCGGTTGCAAGAATGGTCACAATCTCACGGACTGGGGATTCCGCACTATCGCCAAGTCTCGGTGAGCGGGCCGGATCATGACCGGATTTTTGAATTTGAGGTGACGATCAACGGCAAAATCTATGGGCACGGCACGGGTTCCAGTAAACACATTGCCAGCAAAGATGCCGCCCGGAACGCGCTCATCGGATTGGGTTTGGATGAGTGACGAAGCGGCAAGTCCGCAAGTCGGTAAATCTCAAATCAGCAAGTCTGCAAATCAGCAAATCAGCAACTTCGTAGCCAATCCCCAATTACCAATCACCAATCATCAATCCCCATTCCCCCAATGCGCCTAAAATCCCTCGAACTATCGGGTTACAAAACCTTCGCCAATAAATCTGTTTTTGAGTTTGCCGGAACCATTACCGCCATCGTTGGGCCGAATGGATCGGGCAAGTCGAACATCGTGGACTCGCTCCGGTGGGTGTTGGGGGAACAGTCGTTTTCCCTGCTCCGGGGGCGGAAAACCATTGACATGATCTTCTCCGGCTCGGAACACCGACCCCGCGCGGGGATGGCGTCCGCGACCGTGACCTTTAACAACGAAGATAGTTGGCTCCCGATTGATTTTAGCGAAGTCAGCATTGCCCGCCGGGCGTACCGCGATGGGGACAACGAATACCTGCTGAACGGGCAAAAAGTCCGGCTGAAAGACGTGTCCGAATTGCTCGGCACGTCCGGGTTGGCGGAACGCACGTATACCATCGTCGGGCAGGGGTTGATTGACACCACCCTGTCCCTCAAAGCGGACGAACGCCGCAAACTGTTTGAAGAAGCCGCCGGAATTGGCCTGTACCGCACCCGCCGCGAGGAATCTCTGCGCCGCCTCGAAATCACCCAACGCAATCTCGAACGGGTCGCCGACATCCTCGAAGAACTCAAACCCCGCCTGCGAAGCCTCGAACGGCAAGCCCGCCGCGCCCAGGAATACGAACAGGTCAAGGCGGATTTGCAAGTGATGCTCCGAGAATGGTATGGGTATCACTGGCACCACGCCCAGCGGGAGTTGAAAGCCGCCCGTGAAACCGCCACCCGCCAGGAAAACGTCCTGCTCAAAGCGCGCGAGCGCCACGCCCAACTCGAAGCGGAAATGGCGACCCTGCGCGATGGTTTGTACCGTGTCCGTGCCCGGCTCAATTCGTGGCACCGCGAATCGGCGCAATTGCACGACCGCCGCGAGCAACTCAGCCGCGAGCTTGCCGTGTCCGCCGAACGTCAGCGCGCCGTGGAAGATCGGTTTAGCGCCCTCACGCAAACGGTCAACCGGCAGGAGGAGGAGCTTGTTTTGCTCCAGGATCGGCTCGATCAGGCCACGCGGGAAACCGAACAAGCCCAAAAACAGCACGCAGAGGCCAACCAGCAATTGCAGGAAGTCCGCGCCGCGCTCCAAACCCGCCAGCGCGAACGCCAGCAAGCCGAACGCGCCCTCGAAGACGCCCGCCAAAACCATGCCCGCCTGACCAACCGCCGCGCCTCCCTCGCCGCTCGCCAGACTGAACTCGAAGCCCGCCTCGAGAGCCAGCGCGCCAGCCTCGCCGCCGCCGATCATACCCTGCAAGAGGCCGCCCGCGCCATCACCGCCGCAAAAGCCAACCTGGAAAAAGCCACCGCCCGCGTCCAACAAACTCAAACCGCCCGCACCGAGGCCCAACGCGCTCTCCAAACCCACCGCGACCAGCTTTCCGGCCTCGAAAAATCCCGCCAACAAACGCAAGAAACGCTCTCCCAACGCCGCACGCAGGTCGCTCGCCTGCAAGCCCAGGTGGACGTGCTCGAACAGGCCGAAAATGCCCTGACCGGGTACGCCGAAGGGGCGCGGCAACTGCTCCAATCCGTGCGAAAAGAAAAATTACCCGGCACGCGGGGGGCGTTGATCAGCCAGCTTGAAATCCCCGCCGAACTGGAAACCGCCATCGCCGCCGCGTTGGGGGATTACGTCGAAGGGCTCCTGCTCGAACCGAACACCCCGACCGAAACCGTGTTGAAACTGCTGGAAAAAATCCCGGCCCGCGCAGCGGTGCTCCCGCTCGATCAGCTTGCCCCGCTCCCGCCCACGCCCGCGCCGCCGGACGCTTTGGGCAACGCCGCCGACCTGGTGCGCGTCCCCGCCGAATTGCGCCCCGTGCTGGACGTTTTGCTGGGCCAGACGTGGATTGTCCGCGACCGCGCAGGGGCCGGACGCCTGATCAACTCCCGCCCCCCCGCCGGAGTACGGATCGTCACTCTCGCGGGGGAACTGTTCCGCGCGGACGGGCCGATCCAGGCAGGGGCCGGAGCCGTTTCGGGCACGGTCAGCCGTCCACGTCAGCGCCGGGAATTGTTGACCTCGCTCGAATCCGCCCGCGGACAGGTCGCCGAATCCGAAAAGCAATTGCAAGGCATCGAAGGCGAATTGCGCGAATTCCGCCAGCAGGAAGGGCCAAAAATCGAGGCCGTGCGAAAGGCGCAACGGGAAGAAGAAACCGCCCGCACCACCGAACGGGAAGCCAGTTCCGCCATCGAGGCCGCCCGCAAACAGCACGATTGGCAGGCCGCCCAACGGCAAAAGGTCGAAAAAGAGATCATTCAGGCCGAGGCGAGCTACCGGCAAGCCGCGCAGGAACTCGCCCAGGTGGACGGGGAGCTGACAAAGGCCGGGGACGCCGTGCGGGTCGCGCGGGAGACGCTTTCCGGGCTGGTGTTGGATGATTTGCAGACTCAGGTCGCTCACTGGAACACGCAAGCCGCCGTCGCCGCACAACGGGTGGAGCAATTGCAAAACCGGGGGAAAGAGCGTAAATCCGCCCTGGAAACGGCGCAACGGAATGTCCGCGACCAGCGCCAGCGTTTGACCGCCTTCCAGCAGGAACTCGAAAACCTGGACGGGGCGCGGAATCGCCTGCGGGAGGAGGAAGGCAAGGTCGGGGCGCAGATGGCGGCGTTGCAAGAGGTCATTCAGCCCGCCGAAAAAGAATTGGACGCCGGGGAGAAGGCCCAGGAAAAACTCCAAACCCAGGAAACCGACGCCCGCCAGACGTTAACCGTCGCCGAACGGCATCATACTCAGGCGCAAATCGGGTTGGCGCGGCAACAGGAATCGTTGGAAACCCTGCGCCGCCGGATTGAAGATGACTTCGGGTTGGTCGCGTTTGCCTACGAGGAGGATGTCGCCGGGCCGACGCCGCTCCCCCTGAGCGGGATGGTGGAAACGTTGCCCGTCGTTCACCTGCTTTCCCCCGAATTGGAAGAAGCCCTGCAACGTCAACGCACCCAACTCCGCCGCATCGGCCCGATCAACCCGGACGCGCAACGCGAGCATCTGGAAGTGAAGGAGCGGGTGGAGTTTACAACCGTGCAGATGGCCGACCTGCAACAGGCCGACGAAGACATCCGCAAGGTGATCGCCGAACTCGACCAGTTGATGCAACGGGAATTTTTGAAGACGTTTCACGCGGTGGCGGCGGAATTTAAGATTATTTTTGGCCGGTTATTCGGCGGGGGCACCGCCCAACTGTCGTTGACCAACCCCGACGACATCACAAACACCGGCGTGGAAATCGAAGCCCGCCTGCCCGGACGCCGGACCCAGGAACTCTCTCTGCTCTCGGGTGGCGAGCGCAGTCTGACCGCCAGCGCGCTCATTTTCTCCCTCCTGAAAGTGTCCCCCACCCCGTTCTGTGTGTTGGATGAAGTGGACGCGATGCTGGACGAGGCGAACGTTCACCGGTTCGCCGATTTGTTGCGGGAACTCAGCCAGAAGACGCAGTTCATCATCATCACGCACAACCGGAACACGGTGCAAGCGGCGGATACGATTTACGGCATCACGATGGGGCCGGATTCGACGAGCCAGGTGTTGAGTTTGAAGTTGGATGAGGTGATGGAGCGGATGAAGGAGTTGAAGTAGGGGAGGAGGCGATAAGGAGAAGGGGAGCAGGAGGAGATAGGGTAGATAAGGTAGATAGGGAATGGTTGGGAGGCGTGGCGTAACCCAGGTGCGACGCACTCGTTAAGGGTGACTTCCGCGCCGAAGCCCATCAAGTGCGCCGCACCTTTTGACTTTTAGCACCCGTGTCTATCCACGAAGATTTAGGGCGGTTTTATTAGAAACCGTGTCTATCCACGAAGTTTGAAGGCAGTTTTATAAGAAACCGTGTTTATCCACGAAGTTTGAAGGCGGTTTTATTAGAAACCGTGTCTATCCATGAAGTTTGATGCATTTGGAACGTCAAACACTCACCCTCACCCCCTCTCCCCCCTCCTCCACCACCGCCAACATCGCTCCATGCAACGCCAACCCACTCCCGCTTCCCGCCTCTCCTTTGGCGCAGATTGGTTCAATCTTCAAGATTGAACCAATCTTTGATCAGGATCAAAAAACACCCTGCCATGTGGGGGGTGTTTTTTTGAATAAAGGAAATAACGCAGAGATTAGCCCCAAAAAAGGTGAAAGAGGGATGCCCATCCTCCTTTCACCTTTTTTGGGGGAAGTTTTCTGTCTAAACCTGGTTATTCCAGAAACAACTCCCCTGTCCCATCGTCATAGGCAAACAATTCAGCATGCCGCCCCCAACCGATGGCAATGTCGAGTTGCTGTTCGGTCAAATCCCCAAAGTCGTTCTGCAATTGATCCGTAAAATACTCCCA
>JABWBV010000267.1 GCA_013359445.1 Anaerolineales bacterium
GTGCGTGTCGCACCTGCGTCGCACCGAGTCCGTGCGTAACATGAGTTAAGTAGACCAGATTTCGTAGTGACGACTTCAGTCGTGAGAACGATTGAAATCGTCACTACGGCCCGAGTCTTTGAGGCAAATTAATTCTTACGAAATACGCAACACGCCATACAATGATCCAACCCATCCGTGCCAAAACCATTCTCAACCCCGTCAAACAGCCCGATACCTGGTTCGGACTGCGCTACAACATGAACCTATACCGGGGGTGCCAGCATCAGTGCATCTACTGCGACTCGCGCAGCGCGTGTTATCAGATCGAAAACTTCGCCGATATTATGGTCAAAGAAAACGCCATCGAACTGCTCGAAAAAGAACTCCCCCGCAAACGGGTGAAAGGAACCATCGGCACCGGTTCGATGAACGACCCGTACATGCCCGTCGAAGAAAAGTTCAACCTAACCGGGCGGGCGCTGGAGGTGATCGCCCGGCATCACTTTCCCGTCCACGTGATCACAAAGAGTGCGCGGGTGTTAAAAGATTTGGAAACCCTGCGACGGATTCATGAAGTCTACGCCGCGGTGAGTTTCAGCATCACGACGACGGATGACGGGCTGGCGAAAAAGCTCGAGCCAGGCGCATCCCCCCCGTCCGAGCGGTTAAGGGCCATGCAAACACTGTCGGAAAACGGGATTCTGACCGGGGTGGTGATGATGCCCGTTCTCCCCTTCCTTGAAGATACTGAGGAAAATATCACCGCCATTGTCCGGCAGGCCCACGCGCACGGCGCGACGTACATCCTCCCCGCGTTTGGCGTCACCCTGCGCGACCAACAACGGGACTATTTTTATGAAAAGCTCGACCGCCATTTCCCGGGAGTCCGCGCCCAGTACGAGCGGTTTGGCGATAAATACTTCGCCCCCGCGCGCAATAGCTGGCATTTAGAAAAAGTGTTTCAGGCGTTATGCAAAGATTTGGGCCTAAAAACCCAAATGCCCGTATATGAGGGGGAAAAAAACAAGCAGATGAGCCTATTTTGAACACGGTATAATCAACCCGTGCAAACTTCCCCCCAAACAATCCAAACCCGTTTATTGATGCTGGCGGGCGTATTTTTGTTTTTTTACGCCCTCGCCCTTACGCTGTCGCCCGCGGTCCGCGCCCGGACCTGGGAGGCCGAATTTCGGTGGGAACACTGGTTGGGGGTAGGAGTGTGGGGCGTCGGGATCGTGCTGGCCCATCTCCAAATCCGCCGTTACGCGCCCAATCATGATCCATACCTGTTTGCGACAGTTGCCCTATTGAGCGGGTGGGGTCTGCTCACGATTTACCGGCTCCTCCCGGGCTTTGGCTTGCGCCAGACGATCTGGTTGGCGCTAGGCCTGGCTGTTTTTATCGGGGGCTTGCGCCTGCCCAAAGACCTGGGCTTCCTGCGACGCTACAAATACCTGTGGCTGACCGGGGGCTTGCTCCTGACCGCGACCACGCTCATTTTTGGCACCAACCCCGCCAACACCGGCCCGGAACAATGGCTGGGCTGTTGTGGCGTGTACCTGCAACCTTCCGAGCCGCTCAAATTGCTCCTGATAGCTTACCTCGCCGCCTACCTCGCCGACCGGAGGCAACCCCTCCTTCCCCAGCGTGCCCCCGCGTCCCCCCCCCCGCCCTCTTTTGCGACTTTTTCCCCATCCCTGCTCTCCCTGCTGGCCCCCACCGTGGTGATGGCCGGTGTAGCCCTGCTCTTACTGGTCATCCAACGTGACCTGGGCACCGCCAGCATCTTCCTTTTTATCTACGCCACCATGATCTATTTTGGCACGGGCAACCAACGGCTGGTGCTGATCATTTTGGGCGGCTTGATCCTGGTGTCTGGGGCCGGATACGTGGTTTTTGATCTGGTGCGTTTGCGGGTGGATGCCTGGCTCAACCCCTGGGCGGACCCCGCCGGACGATCCTATCAGGTGGTGCAATCCCTCATCGCCATCGCCTCCGGGGAAATCTTCGGGCGCGGCCCGGGGTTGGGTAGCCCCGGCCTGGTGCCGCTCGCCCACTCCGATTTTATCTTCACCGCCATCGCCGAAGAAAACGGCATGATCGGGGTCATTGGCCTATTGGGGCTGTTTGCCCTGCTGGTTCAGCGTGGGTTACACATCGCCCTGCGCGCCCCGGACAACTACCGCCGGTTTCTCGCCGCTGGGATCACCAGTTTCCTCGCCGCGCAAAGCCTGCTAATCATCGCCGGAAACCTGCGGATGTTGCCACTCACGGGGGTCACCCTACCGTTCCTTTCGTATGGCGGCTCTTCGCTGATGACCTCCTTCATTTGTTTGCTCCTGCTCACCCTGATCAGTAGCCTCCCCCGCGAAATGGCCGACGCCCACCTCGCACAGATGGACCCAGCCCCTACCTTAACCATCCATTCCCTTTTTTTAGTGGGCATCAGTGCGGCCACGCTGGTCACCGGCTGGTGGATGGTGGTGCGCGGGCCGGACCTGCTCGCCCGCACGGACAACCCCCGCCAAACCATTGCGGACCGCTTTGTCTATCGAGGGCGGTTTTTGGATCAACATGGGAGTCCGCTCGTTCTCAATCAGGGGGAAGCCGGAGATTTTACCCGCGCCTATCTGGAACCCTCTCTGGCCCCGGTCATTGGCTATTCCAGTGCGACATTTGGGCAAGCAGGCCTGGAATTCAGTCTGGACACCTATTTACGGGGGTTGGAGGGTCAAGCCTGGCACAGAATCTGGTTCGACGAATTTCTCTACGGTCAACATCCGCCAGGTTTGGACATTCGCCTGAGCATTGACCTTGATCTCCAACGGAGCGCTAGCGCGCGCCTGGGCAACCAAACCGGGGCGGTCGTCCTGCTCAACGCCCAATCGGGGGAAGTGCTGGCGATGGTTTCCTCGCCCTTTTTTGACCCCAACCAGTTGGATACCACCTGGGAAGATTTACTGAACGACCCGCGCGCCCCCCTGCTCAACCGGACCACACAGGGCGCGTACCCCCCGGGCGCGATCCTCGGCCCTCTCCTCCTCGCCGAAACGATTGAACGGACAGGTCTCCCCCTATCGACGGTGCCCACCACCCTCCCCCATTCAGATACCCCGACAACGTGCGCCGTTGCCTCTGACCGCCAGAGTTGGCCCGCCGCTATTCAAAATGGGTGCCCGTCCCCCCTCGCTTATCTGGGCGAACGCTTGGGCGGCGATTCTCTCCTTGAACTTTTCCAAACCCTGGGCTTTTACCTTCTGCCAGATGTTCGGTTACCCGCCAATCCGCCGCTGGCCCCCACCACCATCGAAAACCCCGCCCTGGCCGCGTTGGGCGAAGACTTACGCCTCAGCCCCCTGCAACTTGCACTGGCCGTCGCCCCAATAAGCAACCATGGCATCCGCCCCGCTCCACGCCTGGCCCTCGCCTACTATTCGCCCGATACCCAATGGACTCTCCTCCCCCCCCTGGGTGGACCAGAAACCGTCTTCACCGCAAGCACCGCCCAACAAACCGCCGTTTTGCTCACCGCCCCCAACCATCCTATCTGGGAGAGTCTCGCCCTCATTCAACCCACGGAAACCGATCCTGAAACTGACGCCGCGTTCGCCTGGTTTGCAGGGGGTACCCTTCCCGATTGGCCCGGCACCCCGATCATCGCGGTCGTTTTACTAGAGAACGGCGATGTCGCCTTAGCACAGGAAATTGGGGAGGGGTTGTTGGGAGAAGTGGTGAAGTGAGGGGAAGCTGTGAGTCTCAACACCATCATGCCACTACCAGATTCGTCTTCTTCCCCGCAATGCCAATCGTCGCAATCGCGCCGGAATTAAACTGAAGATAATCCGCCTCCACGCCATCGCTGAAGATGACGCCGCCTTCGGGCATTTGGGATTCCAACACGAGCGGGGTCTGAGGGGTGATCGCGCCGCAGACGATGCCCGCGCCGGACGTTTTGCTGATGAACGGTTCCCGCACGACGAACAGCAGGCGGTCAGTATCCCACCCTAGCCGGGGCGCGGCGACCGCGCCCGAAACATCTTCCTGCCCAAATGCCTTTACCATCCCATTCGCCATATTGAACATACTCGATAACCACCCCGTTGACCCCGCCCCGGTCGAGACGATTAGCCCGGAGGAGGAGTGGTTTTCGGCTTGCTGGCCCCATTGGATGCGGTACCGCGCCGAAACGTGGGTTCGCACTCCGACGAACAGATCGTTGAAGGCGAAGAGGGTCTGGCCGTCGTTGAGTTTGGCTTCGGCCATCGTGATCGGGGTGACGCGCCCCGCGCCGGACAGGAGTTGGCGGGCGGCGGTGGGGGCGGTGGTCACGTTGAAGGGGAGCAGAATGCCGTCCACGTGTTTCGGATCGGGATTCACCGCGATGATGGGTTGGCCGTTGAGGTATTTGGCGGTGTTAACGACGAGGCCGTCAATCCCGATGGTGACGATGAGGTCGGTGGGGGCGAAGAGGAAGTTGGGGAGGAAACTGCGTTCGAGGGATTGGACTTTCGCGAGGGGTTCGAGGGACATGAGCAATTTCTCTACCGAGGCGTAGTACGTGTCGTGTTCGCGTTCGTAAAAGGCGAAGGCATCCGTATTGTTGCCTTGCTGTTTTGCGCTTTGGTTGATGTAGAACCGGGCTTGCGCCTTGGTATTAAACCGTTCGACCAGCCCTTCGAGACGGGTTTTGCGGGTGACGAGGATGATTTTTTCGTACATGGGGAGGGGAAGAAAGAATAGGGAATTAGGAATCAGGAATTAGGAAGAGGGATTTTCCCCATCCTAATTCCTGATTCCCCCTTCCTATTTCCTGATCACTATTTCTGCAACAAGGTTTCCAACAAATCCGGGGAAATGTTCAACGTGCCAATTTTCCCGGCATTTTGGGCGATTTCCTGGATGGCTTTGGCGATCATCAGGCGGGGGTCGCCGGTTTGGGTGGCGAGGGCGGTGAGGACTTCGGGGGAAAGTTCGGTGAGGGGTTGGAGGGAGGCGCGGACGGCGTAGGCTTGCGTATCGGCCTGGGTGCGGGCGTTTTCCGTTTGGGCGGTGATAAATTTTTTGCGTTCGTCTTCGAGTTTGATTTGCCCGGCGAGTTTGGTTTCGCGAATTTCCTGTTCTTTCGTTTCGATGGCGAGGTCGGCGGCGGCTTTGGTTTCGCGGATTTGGCGTTGTTTTTGCTGAACGGCGATTTCGGTGTTGAGTTCGTTTTCTTTGATGCGCCGTTCCTGCTCAATGGCGGCGTTGCGGCGGACGTAGATGGCGTCGTCGGCCTGACGGAGGAGGGTTTCGCGGGCTTCCGCTTCGAGGGCGCGGGAGATGTCCGGGGTGGGTTTGATGGCGAGGATGGAGAAGGTGAGGACTTCCACGCCGAGGGGTTTGAGATCATCCCCGGTGCTGAGGCGGGACAGGACGCCGGTCGCGACCCGGTCCGCGGATCGGATGGCTTCGCGCAGGGGGAGGCTGGCGAGTTCCGCGCGGGTGTGGACTTGTGCGAGGTTGACAAGGCGTTGGGGGAGTTTTTGCGGGTCTTCGGTGCGATATTTGTCTACGGCTCCGTCAATGGAGTAGTCGAGAATGGCGGCCACGCGCTGAGGGTCAGCGATGCGATAGGTCAACTGCCCCTGCACGGTCACGGGTTGAAAGTCAGCGGACACTTCATTGAAGATGAACGGCGCATCGGCACTCCCGACGGGGACAACGACGATGGAGGCGGAGGGCTGGTAGTAAAAGAACGACAGTCCCGGCCCGGAGCGGCGGACTTTGCCGTTGGCGAAGTGGATGACGTGTTGGGTAGGGTTGGCTTTGAGGTGGTGGATGCCGAACATGGGGACTCCTGGAGAATTGTGAATTGTGAATTGTGAATTAGTAATTGTTATTTGTACACTTAGTTGATTTTGAAAGAAAACCGCTAGGGGAGCGGTTATTAGTGTTTATTTTACACTATACGGATTTTTTGTCAAGCCCCTGGTCTACAGCTATAATCAAGCCCATGCAGGACTTCCTGGCTACCCTTGTTTTTGCCATACTTTGCATCGCCGGATTTTACGGGTTTTACCGGCTCGTCTTTTATCTCCTCATCCGCAGTGGGCAGAAGGCGATGGCTGAGATCAGCGCCACGCTGGCCCTGGCAAACGTCATCCGCCTGAACCGCACCCAACCGATGGGGCGCAAACCCCGGATGAGCGCCGAGTACTGCACGCTGACGCTAGAAGTTCACCCCCCGGAAGGCGCACCCTATCCCGCCACCACCACCTGGGAAGTCAGCCGCTCTGCCCTCCCCCAACTCCAGCCAGGGCAAGTGGTCACCGTTCGCATAGACGCCGACAACCCCACCACCATTTACCCGGACATTCCCGGCATGTGGTATCAGTGGCCTTAAGAACAAAGTCGCGGAAGAAAGAAGCCGCGGAAATAATCAGAAGATCCCAATCGCTCAAGCCGGATCGCCAGATCCGGCGGTGGATTGTCGGCAAATTGCCGCGCAATCCGCCGCGAGCCATTTTGATATACTGATAACTAAAAAATTTCCGCAACTCCTTTCTTCCGCGACAAATATTCCCTGTAAAAAAACATGCACATCCTCATCCCCGACGACTACCAAAACGCCGTCCGCGCCCTCGACTGCTTCGCAAAACTGGCCGGGCACACCGTCGCCATTTACCACGATACCATGACCGATCTCGACACCCTCGCCGCACGGCTGGAACCTGCCGACGCGCTGGTGCTGATCCGGGAACGGACGCGCATCACCGCCGACCTGCTCGCGCGGTTGCCCCGCCTCAAGCTGATCGCCCAAACCGGGCGCGGCACCACGCACATTGACCTCGCCGCCTGCGCCCAGCGCGGCATCACCGTCACGCATGGCTCCGGCTCCTCCCACGCCACCGCCGAACTAACCTGGGCGCTGATCCTGGCCGCGACACGGTTCATCCCCCAGGAAGTGGCGCGGTTGAAGGCGGGACACTGGCAGGGGCACTTCGGGCGCGGCCTGCACGGGCGGACGTTGGGCGTGTGGGGCTATGGGGGGATTGGTTCGCTCGTCGCGCGGTATGGGCATGCGTTTGGGATGCGGGTGATCGTCTGGGGACGAGAAGGATCGTTATCCCGTGCCCGCGCGGACGGGTTTTCCCCCGCTCTGGATCGGGACACGTTTTTGGCGGAATCCGATGTTTTGTCGTTGCACGTCAAACTGAATGCAGAGACGCGCGGACTGGTCACCGCGGCGGATTTTGCGCGGATGAAACCGGATGCGCTGTTTGTGAACACCAGTCGGGCGGAGCTGATCGAGCCGGGGGCGTTGGTCGGGGCGTTGCAAACCGGGCGGCCCGGGTTCGCGGCGGTGGATGTGTTCGAGCAGGAACCGATTCTGGGGGCGGATCATCCCCTGTTGAAGATGGATAACGTCATCTGCACGCCGCATTTGGGATACGTGGAGAAGGATAGTTACGAGGGCTATTTTGGGCAGGCGTTTGATCAGGTCGTGGCGTTCGCGGCGGGGAATCCAGTTTAATTTTTCGCCGCGAAGGGCACAAAGAGCGCGAAGTTTTTTGAATTTCTTCGCGTCCTTCGCACTCTTTGCGGTGAAATGTTCCTTGCCTCTACCCGTGCAGGCCGAAGGGGATTATAATATCAACATAATTTACCCCTATTTACCCATTTAATTATAGCAAATTACGCAAATATACGTTGTTTCAACAAATGTTGAGACGACGAGCTTTTTAGTCCCTTTTTTCAGGAGTGTAGTGATGGACAATCTTTCTGTACGACGGCGCACCCGGCGAAACCCGAACGGCGAAAATGGCACCCCGCAAAAACCCCTCTGGATGGGCATCAAAGGCGGTAATTACAAACCCCTGAGCAACCACGACATCGAACAAATTCACCACACCGCGCTGGACGTGCTGGAAAAAATCGGCATCGCCAACCCCATCCCCGAACTGCTGGAGGCGCTCGAAGGCAAAGGGTGCATCCTGGGCGACGATGGGCGGCTGAAGTTTCCCCGCGCCCTGATCGAGGAAGTCATCGCCCACGCCCCGCACGAGGTGCATTATTTTGCCCCCAACCCCAAAAACGATGTCACCATCACCAGCGACAAACTCATCTTCAGCACCAGTGGCGAGGCCGTGACCATTTTGGACTTCAAAACCCGCACCTACCGCCCCTCCCGCCTCGTGGATTTGTACGACGCCGCGCGGCTGGTGGATCAACTCGAACACATCCACACCTTCGGGCAACCGTTCATCGCGTCCGAGTTCAGCGAAAACCTGCTCGTCCACAACACCAACATCGCCTACGCCGAACTGGCCGGGACCGAAAAACCCTTCCACCTGGGCATGGGCGTAGCCGCGCACCTGGAGCCGATCATCCGGCTGTTTGATATTTACGCGGGCGGCGAGGGCGCGTTTCTCAAACGCCCGTTTTGCAGTTTTGGCGGGTGTCCCATCGTGTCCCCGCTCACATTTGCCGAGGACAGCTTGCAGGTGATGATCGCCTGCGCGCGGATGGGGATCACGTATGATGTCGCGGTGGCGTCCCAGGCGGGGGCGACCGCGCCCGCGGCCCTCGCGGGGGCACTCGTCCAGACGTTTGCCGAAACCCTCGCGTGCCGGGCCGTTGTCTATCTGATCAATCCCCGCGCAACGATGGCGTTTGGCATGTGGCCGTTCATCTCGGATTTACGCACCGGGTC
Source organism: Anaerolineales bacterium (assembly GCA_013359445.1). GTDB lineage: Bacteria > Chloroflexota > Anaerolineae > Anaerolineales > JABWBV01 > JABWBV01. Next base: position 8,675 of record JABWBV010000267.1, read on the forward strand.
GTTTACGGGCGGGGGGCCGGAGCAGGCGTTGGTGATGGCGGCGACCGCGCAAATCTGCAATCACTACGGCATCATCGCCAACGTCGCCACCGGGATGAGCGACGCGAACATCCCCGATTCCCAGGCCGGGTCGGAGAAAACGCTCACCACCCTCGCCGCGGCCCTGGCGGGAGGCCATTCGATCTCGCCGTACCCCGGTTCGGTGGGCAGTTTGATGGGATCGGCGTTTGAAGGATTTGTGATTGACAACGATATGATCGGCAACGTGCTCCGCGTGGTGCGCGGGATCGAGGTCAACGAAGATACGCTGTCGTTTGACGTGATCCAGGACACGGTGTATGGCGCCGGGCATTTTCTCGGACATCCGCAAACGCTGTCTCTGATGAAGACGGAGTTTTTGTATCCGAGCCTGTCCGACCGCCGCGACACAACCAGTTGGG
>JABWBV010000268.1 GCA_013359445.1 Anaerolineales bacterium
TCCCAAAGTTTTCGCATCTCTTCGCGCGGGGGGGAACAAAACCGCCTGCGGAGGATGGCGGTTAATCATCTCATGGTTCTTGGAACGACTGCGGGGCCATGACTTTGAGGGCTTCGGGGGCGAGGGTGATGGTGACAGGGGTTTGCACGCCTTGTTCGCCGTCAATGTCCAGGGTGCGGGGTGGGATGGTCTGGATGGTGAGTTGTTGCGTGGTGAAATGTTTGATGTGCTTCATTTGCCGATGCTTTCCGAGGATGGAACGCCCCCAAAAGTCGAGCAATTCCCAGCGGTTTATCGCTTTGAGGGCCAGCACTGTCAATTGTTGGTCGGCCACGTGTGCCCCGGGGGTGATGGGGGCGAGGCCAAACCCGCTCCCGTTGGCGATCAGAACCTGGTAACTGTCGGCGGTATAGGTTTCACCGTCGAACGTCAGGGTCATGTGGAATTTTTGAGCTTTCAGGATGTGTTTGATAGCCTGGAGGCCATACGCGAGGGGGCCAAAAACGCGCTTGAGTTTGTGCGGCATATCGTGGGCTACGTCCGCCGAAAAGCCGATGGCAACCATGTTGGAAAAATAATTGTCGTTGACCTTCCCCAAATCCACATCCACCACTTTCCCGTTGGCGATCACATCCATTGCCGCGCCCAATTCGAGCGGGATGCCTAACCCACGCACAAAGCTGTTCCCCGTGCCGAGGGGGAGGAGGCCTACAACCACGTCCCGGTAAGCGAAATAGTCCATCAACGAGCTGATCGTGCCATCCCCCCCACCGATAATCACCAGACTGGGATTCCGAGCTAAAGCTTCCTGAGCGACTTCCGGCATTTGGCGGGGATGGCGCACCGGGTACGAGGCGGTGATGTTGAGGTTTCGCGCAATGAGCCCATCGAGGGATCGGAAAAACATCTGTTCGCCGTGGCGGGAGAAGGTGTTGACGATCAGCACAGCAGAGTGGTCACGGGCGATTTCGGCTTGGAGTTGGGCTTTGGTTTTCATGGGGGTTTTCTTTATTTACGTATCTGTGCGAAATCCGTGTCTCATTTTTTTTATGTTTTTTCGGGTATTCTCCAAATATATCTGAACGGTTGTGTAGTGTTCAGTTTTCAGTGAAATTAACCGAATACTGATTACTGAATCCTGATGTAGAATGGGTTTATTCTAGCATAGGAGCCAACAATGCCTTCTAATTACGATCTCACACACAAAAAAATCCTCATCACCGGCGCAACCGGGTTGATTGGCGGGGCGGTGGCGCGGCGCTTGCTCGCGGACGGGCACGCTGTTCGGGTGCTGGCACGGGACCCCGCGCGGGCCGGTGATCTTCCCCGGTTGGGGGCGGAAGTTGTGCGGGGGGATATTCTCGATCTGGCGTCGCTCCGCGTGGCAGTGGCGGGGTGTCCGATCGTCATTCACTGCGCGGGGGCGATCAATCTGTTTGAGGACGCACAGGTTTATCGTCGGATCAATGCGGAGGGGTCGAACAATATTTGTCAGGCGGCGTTGGAGGCGGGGGTGGAGCGGGTGGTTTATACGAGTACGCTTTTCGTCCACGGTGTGGCTCCCGCGACCGGGGTGAACGAGACATTCCCGATGAAACCGTGCGGCGATCCGTATGTGGATACGAAAATCGAAGGGGAGCAAATCGCGCAAAAATGGGGGGCGAAGGGGTTGCCCGTGGTGGTGGTGCGCCCCGGCGAAGTGTACGGCCCGCGCGACAACACGTGGACGGTGACGCCGTTCAACCTGTTCAAACGTAATTTGATGACCTATGCCGACAGCGGGCGTGGGTTGATCCAGCCGATTTACATTGATGATCTTGTGGAGGGGTATCTGGCCGCGTTGGAAAAAGGGCAGGTGGGTGAGGCGTATTTACTGCTCAACGCGGAGCCGGTCGAAATTCGGCACTTTTTTGGGTATTACGCGAGGATGCTCGGCAAAAAGTGGACACCCAGTGGCCCCAAAGTGGTGGGGATGACGGGGGCGGCGTTGTTTGAAAAGTTGGCAAAACTGACCGGAAAACCGCCGATCTTCACGCGGGCGCAGGTCATGTTTACGACGGTGCGCGTTTCGTACAGCGGTAAAAAAGCGGCGGATCAACTCGGATTTGTGCCGAAAACGACGTTGGAGGCGGGGATGCGTCAGACGGAGGCGTGGTTACGGAGCGAAGGGTATCTCAAGTAGCGTGTGATAAAATTTTCTTCTTTTGTAAACCTCCGAGTCCCTTGTGACACCCAATTCCACTCCCCTCCAACGCCTCGCCTACCGCATTCGCCCGGAACTCGAAACCCTGACGGGCCTCGACCGCGCAGGGCAGTTGCTCAATTTTTACACCTTCCTCGCCACTGCCCCTTTAGCCATTCTGGGCCTCATCTGGCTTCTCTTCGCAACCGACTTCTCCCTCTTCCGTCCCCACGGCCTGCTGTTTCTGCTCCTGCTCGGCATCGCTTTTTTATTTGATCGCAGTCCTTTTGAACTCCAACTCCAACTTCGTCCGGGGGCACTCATCACCACCGGGGGGTCTCTGCTCTTTATCTTCTCCCTCTCCGCCGTTTTTATTTTTGGCCCCACCGCCTACTGGCTGGACGCCATCCCCACCCTAACCGTCGCCCTCTACGAAATCGCCCGCAATAAAACCGCACGGAACCATTGGATACGCCTCACAAATCTGACCGTAAACATATCCAACGGAACCCTCGGGATTTTATGTGCCTTTTGGGTTTATGAACGCCTCGGGGGCGTCTATCCGTTGCCCGACCTCACATTTGCGAGTGTTTGGCCTGCCGTCATCGCCCTGCTCATCAATTGGTTCACCCCCTATGTGATCATGCTCCCCTTTATCGGCATGATGGCCCGCACCCCAGAATTTATCGGGGCCGAAAATACCAACCCGCGGAACTTCCTGTTATTCGTTTTTGTCAGCTCCTCCCTGCCCAACCTCGCCCTCCCGTTTACCCTCCTCGCCGCCGCCCTCTACACCCAAAACGGCCCCGGTTACTACCTCTTCCTCACCTCGGGCATCCTCCTCGCCTGTCTGCTGGCCAGTCGCCTGACCGACATCATCAAAGAGCGCGCCCAACGCGCCCGCGAACTTGCCGCCCTCGAAGAATTAGGCCGCGACATCATCACCGCCCCGCCCGATTTGTCCACCCTGCCCGACATTCTTGCCCAACGCATCCCCAGTATGTTCCTCCAGGGCCGAACCATGATTTGGCTGGAACCCGACCGCCTTCTCTTTCAAAACCCCAATGTGGAACATCCCTCCCTCGAAATTCTGCGTCCCCCGCTCACACAGGGGGAAGTTTCCCATCATCTGTACCCCCCCGGACAGGTAGACACTGACCCTTTCCGCGCAGGGTTGAGCGTCCCAATCCACACCCCCGCGGGATATGCGGGCGGCGTCTTTTTCGCTCTTCACCGCGACAACGGAAAAATTCAAGACTACCTCCCCGCCCTGCAATCCCTCGCCGCCCAAATCGCCTCCGCCCTCTATCGCGCCGAAACCCACAAAGAAGCCCTGCTCAAAGAACGCATGTCCAACGAACTCGAACTCGCTGGACGCATCCAGGCCAACTTCCTCCCTGAGCACCTCCCCACCCTCCCCGGCTACGAAATCGCCGCCTCCCTCACCCCCGCCCTGCAAACCTCTGGCGACTTCTACGACTTCCTCCCCCTGCCCGACGGTAAACTCGGCTTCCTCATCGCCGATGTCGCCGACAAAGGCACGGGCGCGGCCCTCTTCATGGCCCTCACCCGCACCCTCCTCCGCACCTACGCCCTCGAACACCCCACCGACCCCGCCCGCGCCTTCCAACGCACCAACGACCGCGTCCACCAGGACACCCAATCTCAACTCTTCATCACCACCTTCTATGGGATTCTCGACCCCGTTCAGCACACCCTCACCTACGTCAACGGCGGCCACAATCCCCCGCTCCTCTTTCACGCCAACACCCACACGCCTCTCTCCCGTACCGGCATCCCCATCGGCATGTTTGAAGACGCCCGCTGGACACAAAAAACCGTCCCCTTCCACCCCGGCGATCTGCTCATCCTCTACACCGACGGCGTCACCGAGGCCCAAAACGCCGCCCAGGAATTTTTCGGCGATGAGCGCCTGCTCGAAGTGGGGACCGCCTGCTTAGGCCAGCCCGCCCAAACCACCCAAGACACCCTCCTCCACGCCATCCGCACCTTCGTCGGCGACGCCCCCCAATTCGACGACATCACCCTGTTGATCCTCCAACGCCCCCAATAAAACCCCCAATTCCTCACTCAATCCCATGCCCACCATCCACTTCAACCGCTACTACCGTTACCCCGAACTCACCACCCTCCTCCACGCCTACGCCGAAGAATACCCCCACCTCGTCAAAATCGAGAGCATCGGCAAAAGCTACGAAGGCCGCGACATCTGGGTGCTCACGATCACCCACTTCGCCACTGGCCCGGACACCGAAAAACCCGCCTTCTGGGTAGATGGCAACATCCACGCCACCGAAGTCTCCACCTCCACCGCGTGCCTCTACCACCTGCATACCCTCGTCACCCAATACGGCACCGACCCGGACATCACCCGCTGTCTGGACACCCGCGCCTTCTACCTCTGCCCCCGCATCAACTCGGACGGCGTCGAACTCGCCCTCGCCGATTCCCCCAAATTCATCCGCTCCAGCGTCCGCCCCTACCCCTACGACGAAGACCCCCTCGAAGGGCTGATCGAGGAAGATATTGACGGCGATGGCCGCATCCTCACCATGCGCGTCCCCGACCCCAACGGGGCGTGGAAACCCCACGCGGACGACCCCCGCGCGCTGGTACGCCGCGACCCGACCGAAGTCGGCGGAACCTACTACCGTCTGCTCCCCGAAGGCCATCTCAAAAACTACGATGGCGTCACCATCACCGTCCAACGCCCCAAAGAAGGGCTGGACATCAACCGCAACTTCCCCTACGACTGGCGACAGGAAAACGAACAGCGCGGCGCAGGCCCCTACCCCGCCTCAGAACCGGAAATCCGCGCAATGGTGGACTTCATCATTCGCCATAAAAACATCACCGGGGGACTGGCCTTTCACACCTTCAGTGGGGTCATCCTGCGCCCGTACAGCAACAAAGCCGACGACGCCTTCCCCGCCGAAGACTTGTGGACGTTCCAAAAAATCGGCGAAAAAGGCACGGAGCTGACCCAATATCCCAACATCTCCATCTTTCACGACTTTCGCTACCACCCCAAACAGGTCATCACCGGCACACTGGACTGGCTCTACGAAAGCCAGGGCGCGTTCATGTGGGCCGTCGAAATCTGGAGTCCCACACGGCAGGCGGGCATCGAGGTCAAAAAACCGATTGACTGGTTCCGCGAACACCCCGTCGAAGATGATCTCAAAATGCTGAAATGGAATGATGAAAAACTGGACGGCACCGGCTACGTAAACTGGTACCCGTTTAATCACCCCCAACTCGGCCCCATCGAACTGGGCGGATGGGATACCTTTCCCAACATCTCCAACCCCCCGGCCAAATTTCTGGAAGCGGAAGTCGCCCGATTCCCCAAATGGCTCGTTTGGCAGTTGCTCCTCTCCCCAAAAATGGAACTGTTTCAGGCCACTGCCACCCAGATCGGCACAGATACCTACCGCGTCCGGCTCGTAGTGCAAAATACCGGTTGGCTCCCCAGCTACGTGACCAAAAAAGCCCTCGAAAAACAAGTTATCCGAGGCGTGATCTGCGAAATTGAACTTCCCGAAGGAGCGACCCTGCAAACCGGCAAACCCCGCAACGTGTACGGCCAGTTGGAAGGGCGCGCCTACAAAGGCGCATCCGATTTCTTCGGCGGGGGCGATGACACCACCGACCGGCTCAAGGTCGAATGGGTCATCCACGCCCCGCGCGGGGGCACGGTCAACCTGCTCGCCCGCCACGAACGTGCGGGCGTGGTTCGGACTACGGTGGAACTGAAATAACCCCAACTCAGACTTCGAGAGAAGGCTCCCCGAAAAACAAAACGAGGCTCCGAAAAATATTCGGAGCCTCGTTTTCATAATTTGCGACAAAATGCCGTTTACTTGAACAATTCCAACCCCAGCACCAACGCATACCCCACCACATACACCGAAACCAACCCATAAATCACCTTTTGCGGCAGTTCGCCCACCGTAAATCGGTGAACCCGAATAAACACCACTTTCACCAAATCCCCCACCAAAAAGATCGCCGCAAAGGGGAGCAAATAGCGGTCATTCCCCGCCAACAGCGCCAGGACAATGCCCCAATGCGCCAGATTGTTCGTCAAAATAAAGAGCATCGAAATGATCTCGCGGTACTGAATCCGATCCGCAATCCCGACCGTTAATCCCAACGCTAAAATCCCCATCACAATCGTCTGGGCGAGCCGCACCCCGCCGGGGGCCGCAAACCCCGCGCCGGAAAAGGCACCCACGAGGGCGATGATCCCGATCACCTGCCCCACCCCTTTGATGAGCGTCTCTGCCCAGGCCAGGGGCGGCCAGGTGGCGAGGTACCATTTGCGCGGTGTGGTCATGGGTCAGGTATTCCGCCGCGTGATGTACGTCGCCAGATCGGCCAGCGCGTCACGTTCCGGGGAGTAGGGAAATTCTTCGAGCAGGTTCAGGCCACGTTGCACGTATTCGTCCGCTTCTTCCAAAGCCAGGGCAATGGCCCCGCTTGTGCGAATCGACTCGATCAACCGGTCCAGTTGACTGCGGTTGTGCCCGTTCCGCTCGATGACGGAGTGCATGTCCGGGTCATTGGGATGCGCGTCGAAATAGTACAACGCCGGGAGAGTGATCAACCCCTGGCGGAGGTCGCTCCCGACCGGTTTGCCCACCCGGGCCTGTTCGCCGGTAAAGTCCAGCACGTCATCCACAATCTGAAACGCCATCCCGATCTCGTACCCGAACCGTCGCGCCATTTCCACCGTTTGGTCATCCACCGGGCTGAGCACCGCGGCGGCTTCGGAGGCGAGTTCAAACATCGAGGCGGTTTTGGCATAAATGCGGGTGTAGTAATCTTCCCGACTGGCAATGCCTTTACTGCGAAAATATTGGGTGATCTCACCGTTGACGATGGTGGTGAGGGCTTCTGCGAACAGTTGCATGACCGTGACCGAGCCGGTGTCCGCGGCGAGTTTGGCCGCGCGGGCGAAGATAAAATCCCCGGTCAGCACGGTGGCCGCGGGGGTCCACTGGGCGTTGAGGGTGGCCGAACCCCTTCGGAGAAGTGCCCCGTCGATGAGATCATCGTGGACGAGGGTGGCGGTGTGCAGGAGTTCCACCGCCCCCGCGAGGTTCAGTAACCGATCCGGGTCCGCGCCGAGCATCCCGCCGGTGAGCAGGGCCACGGCAGGGCGCACGCGTTTGCCCCCCGCCTGGATCAGGTGGTGCATCGCGGAAACCAGATCAGGGTGATTGCCCTCCGCCTGGGAGCGCATCAACTTTTCGACATCTTGAAGTCGGTCTTGAACAGGGGTGAGAAAGGTAACGGTCATGATGATTATTTACCAACCAGAGCATTTAAAATATTGCCCATCTTGGCGGTGCGTTTGATGGTTGAAGTGGAAAGGTTTTGCAATTGCGCGTAGAGGGACATCATGGTTTCAAAAAAGTCGAGCATTTCATTGAGCTTTTGGCGGGTATGTTCGTCTTCTTCTTCGGTCGCTTCCAGCGTGTCCAGGGTTTCGTGTAACATTCGCAGGGTGGGGTCCATTTCGCGGCGTTTGCGTTCGTCTAAGACCACGCGGAACATTTCCCACACATCGCCCATGGTGACGAAGTGGTCGCTTCGGTCTCCAAAAACATGCACGGTGCGGACGATGCCCCAGCTTTGAAGTTCGCGTAACCCTGTGCTCACGGTGGAGGCGGCGATGGCTAAGGTATCTCCAATTTCCTTTGCCGTGAGCGGTTCCGGGGAGATGAATAAGAGCGCGTGAATTTGGGCCACGGTACGGTTGATGCCCCATTTTGTGCCCATTTCGCCCCAGTGGACGATGAAATTTTTGGTCGCTTCGGTCAGTTCCATAGTTTTGGCGTATTCGCCAGGAGGCATGTGTGCTTCTGGCGGATCATGAGTGAGATGTTCGAAGTCTTTTATGCTTTCGGTTATTTCGGAGTTTTCCGAATTATACGAAACCACCGCATCAACGTCAAGTTATAGATTTCGGGAAATAAAAAGATGCGAATGGAAAACCATTCGCATCTCGTAATTACTCATGAAGAGTAGACGTTTCCCAAAAAAGGATGGGGGGGCGGGAGAGGGCTGACAGCGTAACCGCGATTACTCGTCGGCTTCGGGGTCGTTATCCTCCGTCAAATCGTCTTCAATCCGTTCCTCTTCATCGAGATCATTAGCTGGATAATCCATTTCGGCGTGACCGTTTGGTTCGGCCCGTTTCCCATTAGGGGAGGCAACCAGGCCGGGAATCGAGACTTCCGCTTCGCTGGTCTCAAACATGAGGACATCTGCTTCGGCGATGCGGGCGACGGCGGCGACGCTATCGCCACTGCCCAGGTTCATCACGCGGACCCCGCGCGTGGCGCGGCTGGCCTGGGAGATTTCCCCCACGGTGGTGCGGATGATCACGCCGCCCGATGAAATCAGGGTGAGATGATCGGCTTTTTGCACCACGCGCGCGGCGACAATTTTGCCAACGATGGGCATGGCATTCAGATCGATGGTTTGGACCCCTTGCGTGGCGCGACTGCGGGCAGTGTATTCGGTCAAGGGGGTGCGTTTGCCATACCCTTTGATGGTAATGACCAGTAAATCACCACCGGGTTCTACCACTTCCATGCTGGTGACGCGATCGCCTTTCTTCAACCGAATGCCGGTGACGCCGGTTGCGGCACGTCCCATTGCGCGCACTTCGGTTTCTTCAAAGCGTAGGGCAAAGCCTTGTTCTGTCACCACCATAATATCGTCGTTGCCATGCGTGAGGCGTGCCCAGCCGAGTTCGTCTCCTTCATTCAACCCCATGGCAATTAACCCGGAGGGGCGCACTGACGCGAAGTGGGAGAGGTCAACCCGCTTGATGGTTCCTTTGCGTGTCATCATCGTGCAGTAATTACTTTCGCTGAAGTCGGGCACGGCGA
>JABWBV010000269.1 GCA_013359445.1 Anaerolineales bacterium
ATCCGCATGCTCTGCGCCAATGCCGGCGTCGAGGGTGCCGTCGTGGTCGGCAACATCCTGGCCGGCAAGGGCAATCACGGCTACAACGTCGCCTCCGGCGGAACCGCTTTGTGGGTTGAATCCTGGCCTGGCGTAATGGTGACGGATGGCTTGTTCAATGCCCTTTTAGGGAACGCCACCCCTCTTCCACAAACCATGTTTACAGAAAACACGAATTTGTGGTTAGGAATTCAGGTTGGAACAGATAACGAAATGTCCCCGAGGGTAGAGGTGGGCAGGGTGCCCTATGCGGCACAAGCCCTCGCAGTACCAGAGGGTGCGATTACGACATCTATGTTGGCAGATGAAGCAGTAACATCAGAAAAAACAGCTCTTCAGCATTATTCAGTTGAATTAGATTTTTTTCAAACCTCTTCAACCACATTTGTGGATATTCCTGGCTCTGCGATTACATTTACGGTTAATTCTACTTCGACGGCCTTATTAGGTTTTGCGGGAAATATGTATACCATGATGCAAATTGACGGAGCGGCTGGAGAGTTAATGACAGTTAGCCTGGATGGCAATGATCGTACTGATTTAGTTAATCAAGATCTCTTTGCATGGAGCGGAAATTGTTGTGCTCCGAATGCGGCCATTTCTCCAGCCGGATTTACCACCCTTCTAACGGTTGGTCCTGGTACACATGTGCTCAAATTGAGAATACTTTCATCCTCTTACAACCCTGTGTATCGGTATGCTGGAATTGGATATAACGATCATTCCTCTACCTTTTCAGTCGTTATTCTTGGAAAGTAATAAACGCACCCCCAACAAATACTCGGTTATTCAGGTAACTCGGATCAAGTATTTTCAAGGTGACAAATTCTATAAGAAAATCTTTGGTAGTAACCCTTTCGGGTGTGGTTGAAAAGTGGTAAAAACTGGGCAAAAACAGTGTAAGGAGGTGGCATGATCGCCTTCGCCAAACCTGGAGATTTTTGCCCGAACGAAAGTTGCCCAAAGTATCGCCAAATAGAAGAGAACCCGGTCAAGCCGCATATCATCAAAGCTGGCAAAACAAAAGCTGGTGTGCAGCGATACGAATGTAAAACTTGCCATCAGACGTTCACCGAAACGAAAGGCACCTTGTTTTATCGGAAACAGACGCCCGCGCGTGAAATCCTAGAAACACTGGCCCTGTTAGCAGAAGGAGATCGCGTCAGCAGCCTCACTCGCGTAAAAGGCATCAAGGAAGATACGATCTTGGGCTGGATGCGAGAGGCGGCCGAACATACTGACATGGTAAACGAGGTGTTGTTGAAGGATTTTTGTATCCAGCGTGGACAACTGGATGGCTTGTGGCTCTTTATCCAGAAGAAAGGGCCAAAAAAAGAATGCACAAAAACATGAGCGCACCCCGGAAGATAAAACTGGAGAGTTTATGCGCGCCACCATGCTCGATATCGACAGTCGCTTGCGTGCGGCAACAGCCGTGGAACAGAATGAAACCTTAGCCAGTCAGCGTATCTTCGAAATCCTCAAGCGCCGTGGACATCCAAAGGCTCCGGCGCCCACGATTACGGATGGGTGGGGCGGCATCGACGATGCGATGCTCAATGTCTATGGACAAGTGCCTGAGTATGGTGGGCGAGGGCGTCCGCCAACCTTGAAACGACCTGGAGACGGCTGGTTGTACCTCCAAATGGTCAAGCAACATGATGACAAAGGACATTTTATCGGCACAAAACTCAAGGCCATCTATGGAGAACTCTCTGAACTCACCAAGTTATTGGGTGAGAGTACGGCCTATATTGAGCGTGACAACCTGACCAGTCGCATGTTCAACGCTCGTCAGAACAGGAAAACCCTAGCCTTTTCCAAGAACCTGGAAAACCATCGAGCTGCTGCCATATGGGAAGATGGTTACTACAACTTCGTCAAACCTCACAAAAGCTTGCGTTTACCTGCCGTAGATATTCCTGGCCGCAAATGGCAGCAGCGCACCCCCATGATGGCTGCCGGTTTGACGGATCATGCTTGGTCTGTTAAAGAACTCTTGACTACCATCCCGATAAGGTGCTAACCACACTATTGAGGGTGACTACCAAATCTTTCTCAGAGAAAAAAATAATGAAAATTAAGTTCGCCTTTCCACTCCTTTTGATCGTCTTTTTTATAAGCCTGGTTACCCTGGTAGCCCTTGCCCGCAACCCTGCCAGCGAGTCCGAAAATTATCAACTTCTTGCCCAGGTTCTCCCCTCCCTGGCTGGACAAAGTACCTCTGAAAATTACGACCTTGTTAGCACAGGCGGTGAACCCCTAGGTGGGGGCCAGGAAAGCGTAAGTGAAAACTTTGGCCTTCGTTCCGGGTTTTGGTTAGGTAATGAAGCAACTGAGCCACCCCCTCCCGTTTTTGGAAATATTTTCCTGCCCATTGTGACCCTCAACGCCTCCTCCTTTTTTGAAGGCCCCAATGAACTAGAGCCGAACGATAGTTCAGCACAGGCGAATGGTCCCTTACGAATAGGAAAAGAATACTTTGGCCTTCCAACAGATGACCGGGACTTCTACAGCTTTTTCACCACTGTGCAAGGACAAATCATGATCGATTTAACCAACCACCCCTTGGAATTGGTCAATGGCGCACAAGTGCAATTGTTTTACCAGTCGGTAATTGGGGGAGCGGTAGCTATTGATGTAGCTCCCCCCTATCAACTGGTTTACAATGGCTCACCAGGAATCTATTACCTTCTAGTATTTACCGATACTTCCAAGTGTGGAAATTGTACCGTTCCATACACGTTGCATGTATCATTCTCTATAATTGAGTAGGATAGGTTTTTGAGCAATTGCAGTCACTCGCACCAAAGGCGAAATACTCTGATTGCCCTCGGAATTTCGTGTAGTGAAAACTCCCACTTATGACAATTCCCCGTATAAAAATCCGCCCCCAATGCCTCCATCTCAAGCGGAATCTGCCCCGGCGCGTGGGCGCCATCGATCACGGTCAGGATTCCTTCCGCACGGGCACGGGCACAGATGGCTTGAATGGGGAAAGTGGCGGCGGTGGGCGAGGTGAGGTGACTGAGGAAGATCACTTTTGTCCGCGCCGTGACGCCCTGCCAAAACTGGTGCACCCATTCGTCCGGGGAGGGGATTGGGAGAGGGATGGGTTGGCGTTTGTACACCGCGCCCGTTTTCCGGCACAGGAAATCCCATACATTTTCACAAGCCCCGTATTCGTGGTTGGAGGCGAGAATTTCATCGCCCTCGGCCAGGGTCAGGGAGCGGGCGACGACGTTGACGCCGAAGGTGGCATTGGGGACGAAGACCAGATCGTCGGGGTCGGCGTGGATGTACGCGCCCATCGCTTGTCGGGCGGCGGTGAGGTGGGTGTTCAGTTCGCTGACGATGAATTGGACGGGTTGGCGTTCGAGGGCGCGTTGCCAGTGTTGGTAGTCTTCAAAGACCGGGCGGGGCGTGGCACCGAACGAGCCGTGATTGAGAAAGATGACTTCGGGATCGAGGAGGAAGAGGGTGCGGAGGGGGGGTGTTTCAAGGACGGGCATGGAGTTCCTTCTTACAAATTGCAAATTTTGCGGCTTAACTGAAATGCACCCAACCCTTTTAGGCGCGTGGCGAAAATGGCTCGCGCGTCTCCGACAAGGACCCCGTTGTCCTCTGCACCAACGCCTCTAACGCATCGGCTAGATGCTCGTCTGAGATCGCATACGCCCCGCGGGCCACGCGGATTTTGTGTGCCTGCAACAGCACTTCCGCGTGTGTGACGCCGGGCGGGGGGAAGAACTTGTAACAGGCCAGTTCGATCAATTGCCCCAACGGGTCGCGGAAATAGATCGAGTACATGAACCCGCGATCCACTTCCCCGGTGTTTTTGATGCCCCGTTCGTCCAGCCGTTTTTGGGCCTGGGTGAACGTCGCGCGGGAGACGTTAAACGCGAGGTGGTGCAGGTTGCCGATCCCTTCCGGGTTGGGCGTGGGATCGGGCTTGCGATCCTCGCGGGTGAAGATCGTGATCAGTCGCCCATCGCCGGGGTCGAAGTACAGGTGGCTTTCCTGCGGCACATCCAGGTTGGGTTGTTCAAAGACGAACGGCATTCCCAACACCCCCTCCCAAAAATCAATCGATGTCTGCCGGTCTGCCCCAATGAGGGTGATGTGGTGGACGCCTTGGGTTTGAATCTTTTGCATGGTGCTCCTTTAAAAAACTAAATACAGTAAATTACATGCGGACAATCTGTAGCGCAAATTTGTAATTTGCGCCCGCAAGATGCAATCTTGCGCTACATCTGTGAACGACTGAAATGGATACTTGAATGGCGGTTACTTTTTTCAACGCAAAGACGCAAATTGAGAAACCAAATCAAAAACGTACAACCTGTCATTCCGAGCACATTCACTTCGTTCAGTGTAAACTCCGCGAGGAATCCCTGAAACGGTCATCGTACCGATCTCTCTACTGGGAAACTGTTCGGCGTAATAGGGATTTCTCCCTGCGGTCGAAATGACATACCTTTGCGCCTCTGCGGCTTTGCGTCAAATTCCTGTCCCGTTTGAGCGAGTTACTTCTTTCACAATTTCCAGCGCGTGATCCACCTCGTTTTTGATCACCGTGTGGCCCATGCCGGGGTAGATTTTTTCCGTCACCCGCGCCCCCAAACGGGTGAACACCTCGGTAGTTTCGTGAACCCGTGCAAGGGGGATGTGCGCGTCCACGTCACTGCACCCAATGAAGACGGGGGTCCCGTCCAACGAACCGGGGTACGCGCGCGGCGTGCCAAACGGCCCAATCACCCCGCCGCTGAACACCAACAGCCCCCCATACCGCCGCGCGTGCCGCGCCACAAACTCACTCGCCAGACACGCCCCCTGCGAAAATCCGCCGAGGATGATCTTTTCCGGCGGGATTCCGGCGGCCTCGACGTGGGCGACGAGATCGGCAATCATTTGCAACGCCTCACTCAGATAGGGTTCGTTCTGCTCAATGGGGGACAGAAAACTATACGGATACCACGACCCCTCTTCCGCATTGGGCGCGAGGTAGATCAGGTCGGGGTGTGGGAGGACGGTATGCAGGCCGAGGATGGTTTGGGCATTCGCGCCCCGTCCGTGGATGAGAATCAGCGCGGCTTTGGCCTCCGCGAGCGGTTTTCCAGCTTGTAAGATGGGCTGGTTTGGGTGGGAGCTAGAATTTAGATCAGGTATGGTATGCATCATTTTTAAAACACGAAGTACACAAAGGCGCACGAAGAAACCAATAAACTTTGTGTTCCTTCGTGCCCCTCGTGTTAAAAACTCATGTTACGCACGGACTCGGTGCGACGCAGGTGTGACACGCACTTGACCCTAGAGAAAAGCCAGGATGAAGACTTCGGAGCCGAGATAAAAATTACTCGGAAGTGCGTCGCACCTTGCGTAACATCAGTTAAAAAGTCTTATCGAGCGTTATTGCGCTTTCACAATAGGTTTCAGTTCAAACGGCGGGAGCGCCTGCGTAATTTTCGGGCGGTGTTCTTCCAACCAGGGGGGAAGTTTGAGGTGGGTGCCCAGTTCGGCAACGGGTTCATCGTACAGAAAACCGGGCGCGTCGGTGGCGACTTCAAATAGCACCCCACCCGGCTCGCGGAAATAAATGGAGTGGAAATACTGCCGATCCCGCACCGGTGTCACCCCCAACCCCGCGCGGCGCAAAGCCAGCTGATATTCGCCCTGTTCGGCATCATCCACCGTGCGAAAAGCGATGTGATGCACCGACCCCGCCCCGAATTGCGCGGGGGCCTGCCCCGGACGGTGGAGCAAATCCACATACAGCCCGATGTCGTTCGACGCGCCTTTGTACCGATACCGCGCGCCCTCCTGCCCGATGAACTGGTAGCCCATCGGCCCGGTGAGGACCGCGGCCGTCGCTTCCACCTCGTCCAGCCAGAGCGTGACGCCGTGAAAACCTTTCAGCGCGTGGGGTTCGGAAATCGGCCCGGCCTCCCAATGCCGGAGCGTAGCGGGCGCGTCGGAAACGATCAACTCCAGGCTCATGCCATCCGGGTCTTCAAACGGCAAAACGTCCGCGCCGAACCGCGTTTCGACGGGACCAGACGTGACGCCGTTTTTCGACAGCCAGCTTTGCCAAAAGCCGACCGCTTCCGGGCGAATGGTATACGCGACCGCGGCCGTTTCCCCGTTCCCCTTCCGTCCGGGCTGGACATGCCGCCAGGGGAAATACGTCATAATCGTGCCAGGGGTGCCGATTTCGTCCCCGTAGTAAAAGTGATAGGTGCCAGGGTCGTCAAAGTTGACCGTGCGTTTGATCAGCCGTTGGCCGAGGAGGTGGTGGTAAAAATCCACGTTCTTTTGGGGATCACCAGCCACCGCGGTAATGTGATGTAAGCCTTGAATGGGTTTCATAGACATAGCTCCTTGCTGTGCATTAAACCACAACTTGACGTATCTGTTCAAATTTGCTAAAGTTCCATGATTGATTCTCCTGCAAAAACGAAACTCTTTTAACGCCAAGCCGCAAAGGTGCCAAGTCGCCAAGGTTTTTAAGGGTTTTTTCCAAGCGTGTGCCCAGTTTGGTGCGAAAATCGGGCCGAAATTTTTTGGAGCGTGTGATGGAAAACTGGCAAAAAAGTATCGATCAGCAAATTGAAGAGGCCCGACGCGAAGGCAAATTTGACAACCTGCCCGGCAAAGGCAAGCCGCTAAAGTTCAACGACAACCCGTTCCAAGACCCTGCGCTGGACGCCGCGTATACTCTGCTCAAAGACAACGATTTCACCCTCCCGTGGATTGCGGAGGGGAAAGAAATTGAAGAGGCCCTGGCCCAAGCGCGCACCGCCCTGGCGCGCAGTTGGGCACTCTACCAGCGTGACCGCGTCGGCGAACATGCCGCGTGGGCCAAAAGCGAATGGGGCCGCGCGGAACGCGCCTTTCGCGAGCAGATTGCCGCCCTCAACCAAAAAATCCTGAATTACAACGTCGCCATTCCCAACAGCCGGTTTGAGAAGTTCAAAATCAACCCAGATACAGAAATCGTGCGGCTACAAGCGGGGTAAAGATTCAGCGAAAGTGTTTAAAACGATTTGTCCTAATCTCCAAAAGGTTCATGGTAAAATTTAGCCACCGGGCGGGAATCCCACGGAGGTTTCCATGAATTGGCTTGCATTTTTTAAATTACTGTTTCGAAATGTCATTGTTGGCACCGTGCTGGCGGCGGGGGGGCTGGGGACGCTTGGCTATTTTCTCGCGGGACGGGTTGGCTTTGAGAATGGACTGCTTTGGGGCGCCCTTTTAGGGGGGACAGGTGGGTTGATGAGCGCGCTCGGGATGACCATGCTCCTGTATTGGGGGGGATACTCCACCCGCTTCGGCAAAGAGCAATTTCGCCAGGAGTCGGAGGGTGAGACGCGCTGGCCCAAATAAGGGGCGTAACTTAATTGGTTTAGAAACGTCTAAAAGAAGTAATTACTTCCCCTTTCATCCTTTTTTTCGGAACATCCTACTCTTGATGCGTTGTTACGAAAAGAAGCGATGCTGTCTTGTATCCTCCTTTATGGTTGCATAGGAAACTGCATGAGTGTAAATTCCCATTCCCCTAAAAACACAAAATCCCTGGCGTTGCTCTTTTTGGGCGTGGGGCTGATCCTGCTCGGTTTGGCGAGCGCGTTGCTGATCCCCCGCGCGGAGGCGATCACGTCCGGGGAAGATGACCCCGCGGAAACCGGGGGCCTCTCTGCGATCCCGGTCGAGGTGAGTTTCCCCGCGCCGGACTTGCGTTTGTCCGATCTTTCGGGGCAATCGTTCGCTCTCTCCGACTTTGCCGGGCAGATGGTGTTGGTCAACAATTGGGCAATCTGGTGCCCTCCGTGTAAGGCCGAACTGCCCGACTTAAATGCTTTTTATTTGAAGTATAAGGCGCAGGGGTTTGTGATTGTGGCGATTGAGGCGGGCAGTCCCCAGGCGGATGTGCAAACCTTTATCGATCAGGCGGGGTTGGCCTTTCCGATTTGGGTGGACCCGCAGGAACTGGCGATGGAGGCTTTTATGAATTTTAGCCTGCCCAGTTCGTATTTGATTGACCGGACGGGGCAAATTCGGCTGGCATGGACGGGGGCTATCAGTGCTGAAATGTTAGAGAAACACGTGGCGCCGTTGTTGAGCGAATGAGCCAATGCGTAAAAAAAAAGCCCTCAGCGAAAGCTGAGGGCTTTTTTTTAGGCGCTCCCGTTTTTGGCGGGAAAAGTGCCGAATTTTTGTAGATGTAGGGGATGTACATCCCCTACATCTACAAAAATTCGGGTTTCCGCCCCGTTAATCCGGGTAGAACCCTTTTTTACAGGGAGTTGCCTTTCTTTGTTTGAGACGTGGGGGCTATTTCCAGTTTTTGGCGGTGAGCATTTTGACCGTTTCGGCCACGATGGCGGGGATGAAGATCATCGGGAGCAGGAGTTTCCACTGATCCCAGCCTAGCGGGATGGTGTCAAAGATGGGCTGGAAGAAGGGGATGTAGATGACCATTAAGAGCAAAAAGATCGACGAGAGCACCGCATAGTTCATCATTTTATTGGAGAAGGGGCCAATTTTGAACACCGAATAACGCTCGGAGCGGACGATGAACGCCAGGGGCAGTTCTGACCCGGCCAGGGCGACAAACGCCATCGTGCGGGCGAGTTTGACGATGGTCTCTTCGTCGCCAAAGGTGGGGAAGTAGTGCAGGCCCAGCCAAAAGGCGCTGAGGGTGACGGCGGTTAGGGAGATGGTTTGGGTGATGATGCCCGCGCGGAGTGGTTTGTTGATGATTGGTTCGTCGGTGGGGCGAGGGGGCACGTCCATCGTGTCGGGGTCGCCTTTTTCCACGCCGAGCGCCAGGGCGGGGGCACCGTCGGTGGCGAGGTTGAGCCAGAGTAGTTGAATGGCTTCGAGCGGGTGGGGCAGGCCCAACAGGGTGGCGATGGAGATGGTGGCGATTTCTGACAGGTTGCAGGAGAGCAGGTAGTAGACGAATTTGCGGATGTTGCTGTAAATGACGCGCCCTTGTTCGACCGCGGAGACGATGCTGGCGTAGTTATCATCGGT
>JABWBV010000270.1 GCA_013359445.1 Anaerolineales bacterium
GCTGTGGCATGCCTATCTTACAGGGGATTATTCCGACTTGGACCCAAAAGTTCGGATGATCCGCCAGGTATTTAAGCACCTGCCTACTGACCCACGATGTAAGGTTTGTAACGCGCCTTTCAAAGGCGTGGGTGGAACGCTGGTGAGTCTGTTTGGGTTTGGGGCCGGACGGTCCAGTTTTAACCCCAGTTTATGCGACCGGTGCGAGAAGATTGTCAAAAAATATCAGGTCGGGCTGGAGATGCCGTTGACCATGTTGTTTGCGGATGTACGCGGTTCGACAGCGCTGGCCGAGACGGTGGGGGCTTCGCATTTTCACCAACTTATCAACCGATATTACAAAGTGAGCGTGGAGGCCTTGGGCAAGACCGACGCGCTCATCAACCGCCTGATTGGCGATGCGCTGATTGGCCTGTACGTGCCCGGAATCGCCGGGCCAAATTATGTGCGGCGGGCGGTGGATGGGGCACGCGCCCTGCTGGAGGCCACAGGCCACGCGGCTCCGGACGGCTCCTGGATTCAGGTGGGGGTTGGCATTCATACCGGGGTTGGGTATGTTGGGGCGGTCGGATACGGCGATAGCGTCAGTGATATTACCGTGCTCGGGGATGCGGCGAACGTGGCCGCGCGGTTGGCTTCCAACGCCGCGCCGGGGGAAATTATCGTCAGCAAAGATACCTGCGAGGTCGGCGGTTTCACCCCCGAAGACTGCGAAACCCGCTTGCTCCAATTGAAAGGGCGGGCTGAACCCCTATCCGTCCGGGTGCTCCGGGTGGGGGCGTTGTAGCCTAACCCCTTGTGGGCGTAAGCATCGGGGAAACGCTCTACCAATCTTCGTTTTCTTCATACCCCAGCCGAACCAACAAGTCCCCCGCGGTTTCCTTGAACACGCGCATATTCTCCTCCGAAAACTTCCCGCGCCACCCTCCCACCTTGCCCGAACGAAAAGTGGGCGATTTTTGCGGGTTGATGCTGTCGGACAGGGTGCGGAGGGCGTCAGGGCGTGAACCGTGAAACGTGAAGCCGTGGTTTTCGGCATGGGTGAGGATGCGGTCGAGGGTGGTTTCCCGGTGTTGAATGAAATCTTCAAACTTGATCACACACACGTCTGCGCGGAGCCACCCCAAAAACGGCTCGAACCGGGCGCGGATGTCCGGGAAGAGTGTCCCCATCTCCGGGCGTCCGAGGATGCTCGTCTTCAGCCGGGCGTCGAAATCGGGCAGGGCGCGGTAGTACGCGTGGTGAACGTGGTTCGGCTCAATCTCGGTGACGTAGTGGACGTGGGAGACGACGACGTCGCGGGGGTCGCGGTAGATAAAGTACAAGGCGGCCCCTGCCCTCACCCCAACCCTCTCCCGCGGGGAGAGGGAGTCTGACTCCCCCTCTCCCTGCGGGAGAGGGGGCTGGGGGGTGAGGGAGGGTGAGGGAAAGAACGCGCGAACAATCTCCGGCGTGGCGTGTAGATGCCCGTAAGCGATATCCCCCGCGCGGAGGCGGGCGAGGTCGGACAGGATCGCCTTTATCGGGCGGGGTTGCCCGGTCGGGCCGTCGAACATGACGATGGCAGGCAAGCCGCTGTCCACCGCTGGGCCGATTTTGGTCATCCCTTCGAGGACCTGGGTGAGCAGGTGCGTGCCGCTTTTCGGGAAGGAGTTGGCGAAGAGGATGGGGGCGGTGCGCGGCGGGCGGGCAAGGGCGCGGCGGAGGTGGTGGCGGAGGTATTTGAGGGAGGTTTGGAGCATCTTTATTCCTCCCACACCACCGTTGAGACATTTTTCTTCAATAGCTCTTCAAGAAGATCCCGTTGAGAGGGGTCAATTTCTAAGGGGATTTCATTGAGCCAGGAGAATCGCCCACCCATTTTCAGTTTTAATGTTGGTTTTTTTCCTTCTTCCCAAAGATAAGAACGAATCTTGCTCCATTTAATCGTTCGTAAAGGAGTGAAAATTCCTTCTGCGGTAACAATACGATCCGCAAAAAAACCACTTAAGGCGAGAAAACCTCCATTTAAAAGGTGGAAAATGGCTTTTGTACTTTCCGTCAGCATAAAACGCGCCTCCCTTAGATCATCAAATGCCTTGAGAACATATAAAATGCCTAACACAATTCCAAAAAAACTTTCATCCGAGCGACCTAAATGCAGAAGAATTTTGTTTTTTTTGATTTGCATCCGGCGATAAAGTAGTTTGATTGCAAAATAAAGCAGGAGTAAAGATAACAAAACTGACAAAGCAATTTGAACTGTATCTTCCTTTTCATCAGGAATCAGATATTCCATTAGAAAGGCAATCCCTATCACGACCCCAAAAAACAGTAACGAACGGAAGAGGGTTTTGACAGCCGCATTATGTCCTTTGTTATTTGCAGTCTGGATGTACATGACGGCAAACGCGGCAAGAAAGGGAACAAAGAAAAGGGATATGATGATCCATCTAAACAAAGTCATAAGCTTCTTATTGACCTGATTGGGGGACGAAGGCGTGCATTCCTTTGACCAATAAAATTTCTTTGACCTTTGTCTCCAGGTTCGCGGCGATTTTGAGCCGGGTAAATCGCATCCAAAAAAGGCGATGATGCAGTTTCAGATACAAAACGGGGTGAGTACCTTCTTTCCAGAAATAACCTTCAATGCGCACCCAAGGGATAAAACCGAAAGGCACCACGAGGCCATCTTCCAGAATGACCCGCGTAGAGAGAAAACCGCTGATAATTGCCGCAAATCCTATAACGGGAAAACAAATTGCTTGGGTTAGCTCAAGAAAAGGCGAAATGTTCTCTTCCTTCAAAATTACAGGTAAAAACAAAGAGACGACGCCAAAAATAATCAGAAAAACATTGTTTGAAGGGGAATCTAACTCCAAAAGAACCCTTTCCTTTCTCGTTCGCCGCCAAAGCAAAACCACTTGAAAGCCTGCCCATATCCCGCCAACCGCACAAACGCTTAAAAAGATCATTTGAATAAGCGAGCGAACACGTTCGTCTGCGACCACATCCACCATCATCCACACGTTAATAGCCAGGATTGAACTGATTAAACTCCCGACATCACTGAGAATTTCAGCTTTTCTAAGATCGCTCTTGGCTCTGAAATAACTCATCCCTACAAATAATAGGTAAAACCCAATTATCAATACGAAAGCAAACAAGATAAAACTTAATTCCATTGTTCAGTTTCCTCATATCCCAAAGAAAATAATAACTCCCCCGCCACCTCCTTAAACCGCCCCACATTCCCCGCCGTAAAATGCTCGCGCCAATTTCCCGGTTGGCCTTTGCGGAAGGTGCCGGATTTGCGGGGGGCGATGTGGGCGGTAAGGGCGGCAATCGCTTGTTCTCTGGGAGGCGTAAAACCTGAGGCGTGATGCGTGAGATAATCCAGAATTTGTCCAATCGCCATTTCCCGGTTTTGGATCAGGTCTTCAAAACGGAGACACAACACCCCCGGCTGATCCAACCAACCCAAATAATGGCTGTACCGTTCCACGACCGAGGGGGCGGAGACTTCCGGGGTTTGGACGCCTTCGATGGCGGCGTTGATGCGGGTTTCTATGTCGGGAAGGGATTGGTAATAGGCATGGAGCATGTGCCCCTCGTGCATGTCTTTGGCGTAGAAGATTTGGGAGATGACCCAATCGCGCGGGTCGCGGGACACGAACAGGATCGCAAGTTTGCGCGCGCGCCCCGATCCGGTCACGGCGGAGAGCCAGGGTTCTTCGGCGTGCAGATACCCGTAACGGATGTCGCCCGGACGCATGGTGCGGATTTCCGCCAGCACTTTGTCATCGGGGAGTTTGGTATTGTCTTCGGCGCGGTTGACGGGGGGGAAGCCGGGGTTCACGAATGGGCCGAGTTCGGTCAGCCCTTCGAGAATCTGGATCAGCAGGTGGGAGCCGGATTTGGGCATGGCATTGCCCAACACGGCAGGCATGGCGCGGAGGTTGGCCGCGCCCCATCGCCGGGCGGCTTGCGCGCGGCGGAGGTGGTAGCGGAGGGTTTTGAGGAGGTGTTTGGTCTTGTAGAACATTTTTAACGCAAAGGCGCAAAGATTTTCGCAAAGACCGCAAAGTTTTTTATGAATCCTTTGCGGCTTTGCGCCTTTGCGTCAAAGAGTCTCCGGCATCAGAAATTCTTTTCCCCTCAAAATCCCCTCTACAATCACATTCATCGTCTCCGATTGCGCCAACGCCTCAACCGGGAAATCTTTCAGGGTCACGTACCCCCGCGTGGGGTGGGGGTCGAGGAAGGCGTCGAAGGGGAGGGGGGTACGCCAGAGTTGGTAATATTGAAAGCGGCGGGCGTTCCGCGCAAATTCGGGGGGGAGGGGGACGGTTTCGGCGGTCAGAAATTGTTCGGCGAGGTGGCGATGTTCGGCGGGGGTGTTCGGCAGATAGACGATGGGGTATTGGGTGTAACGCGCTTTGCCGCCATTGAGGACGGGTTTGCCCATCAGCACCGCTTCGAGGCCGATGGTGGAGTTGTAGGCCATGACGAAATGGGCACGTTGGATGAGGGCGTAGGAACTGAGATATTCGCGGGGGGCAATGTAGACGACGTTTGAAAGGTTCGCCACGCCCGAACGTTGCACCCACTCGTCCACAGTTTCCCGCGCCTGTTTGCGGGAGTTGGGGCGGAGTTCGTCGGGGTGGGCACGGATGACGAAGAGGGTGTCGGGGTGGGCGTGGATGATTTCGGCGATCTGATCCAGCCAGGCGAACATGTGCTCGAAGATGGCGTTGGCGTGAATCTGGCTGGTATCGAAGATGACGTTGGTAAAGATGGGGACGAGGTGACGGTGGGCGGCGATTTTTTCGAGCAGGGCCGCGTCCAGTCCTTTCATTTCGGGCCAGAATTGCAGGCCCGCCATCGTGAAGTTGCCTTGAAAACGATCTTGCAGGGTTGCGTCGAGGCGGGCGTTTTGAGCGGGGGAGAGGTCGAAATCGGCGGGGATGTGAACGGGGTAGGCGGTGACGTGCCCGTCGGTGAAGAAGGCGGTGAGGGGTTGGTGGGCAACTTCGTGGGTGATCACACGGAGGCCGCGTTGTTGGGCGACCCAGCGGGCGATGGCTTCGGGGTAGGCGATGCCGTTGAAGACAACGACGGTCTGGGGGTCGGTTTCGGCGAGGAAGGCGGCGAATTGGTGGGCGAGGGCGTAGGCGGAGCGGATGAAGGCGCGGAAGAGGGCGCGGGTGGGGGCGTCGTCGGGGAGGGTGTGGATGCGGAGGGTCCAGCGGAGGGAGGGGAGGGTGAGGGGACCGAGGGGGATAGTTAATTGCGAATTGCGAATTGTGAATTGTGAATTGTGAATGAGGGAAAGGGGGAACTCGAAGGTGGTGAGGGCGGAGATGTCGAGGTTTTCGAGGGCGGCGTCTAGGGCTTTTGATTCGTGATGCGTGAACCAACGGGTGGGGGCGTTGGCAAAGAGGACTTCGGCCTGGGAGATGCAGGTTTTGCAGGGGGGGGGATTTTCTGCGCCGTTGATGACGACGCCGAGGGTACAGCGTTCCAGCCCGGCTTTGCAGGCGAAGTAACGGACGGGGACGCCCGCCAGTTGGAGCGCCATCGCGGACAGGGTAGCGAAGGCGGCATTCTGGCTGATCCCGCCCAACCGGGTGGAGGCGTTGAAGAAGATGACGGGTTTCTGATTCGGATCGGGGGTGGATCGCGTTTGGACTTGTTTCGCGAGGGCGAGGACGCGTTGATCGGCGGCGCGGCGGAGGAGGTATTCGCGGGCACGGTGGATGGAGGATTTCATGGGGGGGATTTTTAACGCAAAGAGCGCGAAGGAGTTTAAGGGAATCCGTTTCAACGGATTTTGGGTATCAGACGCCGAATTCTTATTCGGCGGGAGGGGGAATTTTACGAGGTTTTAGGGGAGAAGATTGGGTCGTCTACGAGGAGGCGTTCGGCTAACCAGATTAGCCATTTTTCGCCAACCCCACCCCTTGAAGGAAAACTCGCTTGATGAATCAAAAATAAAGTTTTGGGAACAAAGAAGCGATATATCGCCAATAATAAAACTGTCGCACCACCCCACAATAACCCTAACAAAACAAAAGTACTCATAAAATTGATCACCGTGTCTAATGTATTCCAGGGTTCAGCCATTTGTGCGAAAATCGTTGAAATCCAGGTCCGGTTAACTGGATAGATCGCAGGAAGTAATTTCCATAAAAAGAAAAAAGTTGTCAATAGTGGCACGAACGAATAGTATCGAACCAATTTTCTTTGCCATTGTGGCCAACTTACAGGTAAACCATTTATTTCCAACGAGTTTAGCCCCAAATTCTCCTGTAAGTGATATTCAAAATGCTGATGAATATCTCCAATGGAATCCAAATAATTACCCGGTAGCCAAATTTTCAAGTCAATTTTATTGATATGGAAATTTCGCTTTGCGGTAAATACAAAGTAATAAAAACCAGAGGTAGTAATATCTGGGTTGAAATTTTTGGGGTCGTAAATGTGGAGAAAGGTTATTGGTTCAGTCATTACCGTTTTCTTTTGTCGGTAAGATTCTTGGATTTCTTCCAAAGTTTCTCCAACCCCAACGATAATGTTTTCATTCCGCAAAGCAATGAATTTTGTGTACTCCTTCCTCCACCCCTTCTCCGGCACCTCCACCACCACCTGCTCCTCCATCACTCGGATCACAATCTCCAAACGCATCGCACCTCCCAATTCCGAAGCGTTCCCTAAAGTTCCTATGAATTCCCATCTTGGGGATTTCATAGGAACTCAAGGAACTCGTCGGAATGCAAAAACCTACCTCACCCGTCGCAACTTCTCCCGAGACGACTGCTCGCTGGCGTACACCTTCTTGACCCCATCACCCAGCGCGGGGTTCACCAGCCGGATGTATTTCACCAGCCGTTCCAGCCCGCCCGGTTCGACGGAGGCGGCCTGATCGCTTCCCCACATCGCCCGGTCGAGGGTGATATGCCGTTCGACGAAGCACGCCCCAAGCGAAACGGCGATCACGGACGGAACCAGTCCCACCTCGTGCCCGGAGTAGCCCACAGGCACGGTCGGGAAGGTGTTTCGCAGGGTTTCGATCATCCGCAGGTTCAGTTCTTCGACCGGGCAGGGATAAGTGCTGGTCGTGTGGCAGATCATCAGGTTTTCTGTCCCAATCACGCCCACCGCCGCATAAATCTCCTCCATCGTGGACATGCCCGTGGAGATGATCATTGGGCGGCCTGTGGCGCGGGTGTGGCGCAGGAGCGGGTGATCGGTCAGCGAGGCGGAGGGGATTTTGTAGGCCAGCGGTTGGAAATGCTGTTCCATGAAGTCCACCGCCTGCTCATCCCACACGGAGACGAACCAGTCCACCCCGGCTTGTTTTGCGTGGGCGTCAATATCCCGATATTGGTCGGCGTCGAACTCGACCTTGTAGCGGTAATCAATGTAGCGGATGTAGCCCCAGGGCGTCTCCCGCATCTTGTCCCACTGGTCGCGCGGGGTGCAGACTTCGGGCGTGCGTTTCTGAAATTTGACCGCGTCCACGTCCGAGTGGCGGGCGGCGTCAATCAATTTTTTGGCAACTTCGACATCCCCGTTATGGTTGATGCCGATCTCGCCGACGATGTAGGTAGGGTGGCCGTCTCCGACGAGGCGGTCACCGATTTTGATTTCTCTTGGCATGAATAGACCTCTTTACTGTTGTAAGAATAGAACACTGATTGTACTAATTTAAGGGAATTTCACGGATTTTTTCTAATAATCTACGTCAATCCGCGTTCCTTTTAAGCTGGGAATATTGCTTTTATTCCCCTGTTGAAATATAGACCTCGATTATTTCAAATTGAACATCCTCCATTTGGATTCCACGATCTAAATCTTCTCGATTTCGATGCCATGACAATTCCACAGTCTCAGAAGAGAGGATGGTCTCAAGCGTTCCATCTACCAAAATTTCTTTATTCCCATCTTTTTCTATGAAAATTTGATAGCTGACGAATTTGGCGACAAGACTGGCTGTGTTTTTAAGATAGTAAGTTTTGAGATCAAAGTTAAATTCAGAGTCTATTTCAAAAACAATACGCCCTTCGGCAGGCTGAATTTTCCCAAATTTCAAGGCCTCCGTTTTTCTCAAATCAACCAGAGCCAGATAAAAATTCAAAAAAGCCGCTTGACTTGTAGCTTCATAATCAGTTGAACCTAATATATCTGTTTTGAAAACTTCGCGGCTCTCGATTAAGTTATCCATATATTCTAAAAGTGGGACACGAATCAGCGCCAGACATTCTTCCATAGTTGCCACGTCCGCTAATGTTCGTGTATCTTTCATTGCCATGAGGTTTTCCTCATATTGTTCAGGATTTGTTCGTAAAATTGGGCCAGGAGCAAGACGAGCTGTTGTCTCAAATTTTGCGACAAGACGTGTCAGCGTATCTTCTACTTCTGAAGTTAAACAAGGAACAGGAGTTGGAGTAGACACGAGTGTTACCGTAGTTGCAGGGGTTGGTGTAACCGCCGATTGGGTTTTGACGATTGCCGTTTGAATATCGCCCTCCGAAGGTGAGATTGACCAAACGTGCCAAAATATCCCCGTGGACCAACATCGCAAAGGCATATAACGACTCAATAAATTGAGGAAAATTGGCGTAGCCGTTAGGGATATAGACATAGCCGTGAGCCTGAATATATCTTTTGGGCACTTCCAGGTGGTACATTAACGAGTCCCAATCAGTAGGCGGCGAAAGTACGCCCACTAAAGCCAAAATTGCAAAAGTAAAAAGAAATGTGATCAAAATTACTTCAAGCCGAGACAAGCTGCGCAAGGAGGGAAATACCAACCGGTTAGCTTGCATGATACCTATCAGCAAGCCGAAACCATACAAGGTTCGAGCCACTGTAGGATACAAACCACCCGCTGCCGCTAAACCAGCAGTAGCATAAGCAAAGACGGCTAACCCAATTCCGGTGGCAAACAGTATCCGCTCCAATGGTGAAACAAAACTCGGCCCAACCTGCCGAAGGATAATTGCCCCAAGGCCAAGAGAACTAGCTAGAAATCCAAACAATAGAATAAGATCGAGG
>JABWBV010000271.1 GCA_013359445.1 Anaerolineales bacterium
TCCCTAAAAAGCCAATGTAAAACAGCCCGCCCCAGGTAATCATCATATCTGTTCCACTCCGTAAGTGGCCGCGCTCAAAGGAAATGATGAAATAGAGCAAAAGGAGAAAGAGGATGCCAACTAACAGCAGTGAATCATTCGCAAACGGGGCACCGCGTAAGATGCTCGTAAACCGCCCTAGCATAAATACACCAATGCCCATCACGATCAAAAAACCGGCGGGACGAAACCCACCGGCTCGAAACAAGTTTGCAAATTCCCAACCTGCAACGGCAAGGAGAAAGGTTAAAACAGCAAAATATGGAATCCCGCCCGCGAAAATTACCCAAAAGGCAAACGGGGTTAAAGTCAGCGAAACAACCAGACGCTGGCGAAACATACAAATGGCTCAGGCATGGGGGGTCATGACCAACCCATATCTACGTTCGCGTCTGCTGTATTCTTCAACGGCTTTACGAAGTTCCGTTTTATCAAAATCAGGCCAATAAACCGGCGTGAAATACCATTCGGCGTACGCGGCCTGCCAGATCAGGAAATTACTTATTCGCAATTCGCCAGAGGTGCGGATGACCAAATCGGGATCGGGAACACCCGAGGTGAACAAATACCGACTGACTAACTCATCCGTGACATCGTTGGGGGCTATTTGGTCCTCAATGATATTGCGAATGGCATGGACGATCTCATCCCGCCCGCCATAATTGAACGCGATGTTGAGAATGAGTTTATTATTGTTTTTGGTGAGTTCGACCGCATGGATGACTTTTTCGCGCAGGATGGGGTCCAGCCGTTCGAGAATGCCAATGTGGCGGAGTTGAACACCTTCGCGATTCAATTCGGCGAGTTCGGAGTCGATGACATCTTCAAGGATGCCCATCAGGCCACGGACTTCTTCTTCGGGACGCCCCCAGTTTTCGGTGGAGAAGGCGTACAGTGTCAGGTATTTGATGCCTAGTTCGCCGCACCCTTCCATCACGCGACGCAGGTTATCGGTCCCGGCGCGGTGCCCGGCAATGCGCGGCAAACCGCGGGATAAGGCCCAACGCCCGTTGCCATCCATGATGATCGCGACATGGTTGGGGACTCGTTCAATTTCGTGGTTATTCGTCGTACCTTCCAAGTCTCAAATCTCCATGATTTCCTTTTCTTTTTGTTCACTGTGCCGGTTCATTTCCTCAATGTACCGATCCGTCAACTTCTGCAATTCATCTTCGCCCCGTTCCATATCATCTTTAGAAATCATTTTTTCTTTTTCAAACTCGTGAATATCCCGCAAGACATCCCGGCGGATATTGCGAATAGCAATCCGTCCTTGTTCGGTGCGATGATGCACAACTTTGACCAAATCGCGACGCCGTTCCTGGGTAAGGGCGGGAATATTCAAGCGAATGTTTTTCCCATCGTTGTTGGGAGTCAGGCCCAAATCGGAGGCGAGGATCGCTTTTTCGATATTTTTGAGGGCTGAAGCGTCAAAGGGTTTAATGAGCAACGACCGAGGTTCCGGCGCGCCAATGGAGGCTAACTGCTGGAGGGGAGTGGGCGAACCATAATAGTCCACTGACAATTTCTCTACCAGCGCAGGACTGGCGCGCCCGGTACGAATGCGGGAAAAATCATCTTCGATGGAATGAATAGCCCCTTTCATGCGGTCTTCGGCATCGGTTAAGGCTTCTTTTATCACGGTAGAACACTCCTGAGTATTAAAGATCGTAACCACTTTCGCTAAGAAAATGCCGAAAGAAAGGGGCAACCATCCCCTTTCTCTTGAGAGGCTTTCTTAGTTCAGGTTACTCATTTTGGCGACACATCCTTAAGCCCCCAGTTAAGGAACCTGGTTCATAACCGGAGCATAGAGATTATTCCTCGTTGGATGGCCGAACAATGGAGATATTCTACCACTACGCGTGAACGAGTGTACCGACCGGTTCGCCAACAAGTGCGCGGCGCAGTGAATCTGGGTCCCACAGGTTCAAAACCAGGATGGGGAGTTTGTTGTCCATACACAGCGAAATGGCCGTGCTATCCATCACTTCCAACCGACGGTTGAGGGTTTCAATATAGGTCAGGTTGGTAAACCGCACGGCGTTCGGGTTGCGTTTGGGGTCGGAGTCGTAGACACCATCCACTTTGGTGGCTTTGATCACCACATCCGCGCTTATTTCCATGGCGCGCAGGGCGGCGGCGGTATCCGTAGAAAAGTACGGGTTCCCCGTCCCCCCACCGAAAATGACAACGCGCCCTTTTTCAAGATGGCGGATCGCCCGGCGTCGGATGTACGGCTCGGCCACGGCGTGCATTTCAATCGCAGTTTGGACGCGGACATTGACCCCGGCCTGTTCGATGGCATCCATCAGCGACAAGGCATTCATCACCGTCGCTAACATCCCCATGTAGTCCGCCGTGGCGCGATCCATGCCACGTTCCAGGCCGACCTTGCCACGCCAGAGATTCCCTGCCCCGATCACAACGGCCACCTGCACCCCCATCTCATGGACTTCACAAATGCGGCGCGCTACGTCATCGGCCTGGAGCGGGTCTAGCGGAAGTTCATCCCCGGCCAGCGATTCACCACTCAGTTTTAGCAGAACGCGTTTATATTTCAAACCGTTATCCATAGGTAGTCCTCATAAAAAGAGCGCAACTACGCGCAGAGAAGAGCACCCCAAGAAGGGGACGATGGCCTTCCTCATTTTTTGGGGAGGTACGCCATCTAATCTGTGCGTAATTACAAAAGAGCCAACCGTTTGGTTGGCTCTTAATTCAATTAGCTTTTGGTACCTTCGCCCAGTTCCCAACGGGCAAAGCGACGAATGATGAGATTTTCACCGATACTTCCCACCGATTGGTGGAGAAGCTTTTCGATGGTCAATTCTTCATTACGGATGTAGGCCTGGCGAAGCAGAACCACTTCATCTTTGAATTTGGAAAGGCGCCCTTCCACGATGCGCGGGAGGATGTTTTCGGGTTTGCCTTCTTCTTTCGCACGGGCGCGCGCCACATCGGCTTCGCGGTCCAGTTCGTGTTGAGGAATTTCCTCTTCACGCACATACAGGGGCGAGGAAGCGGCAATTTGCAGGGCAATTTCGTGGGCCAGATTGCGGAATGCTTCCGAGCGGGCCACAAAATCGGTCTCACAATTCAGTTCAACCATCACCCCAACCCGTCCGCCACCGTGGGTGTAGAGTTCGATCACCCCTTCGGAGGCATCGCGGTCGGCGCGTTTGGCGGCTTTGGCCAGTCCTTTTTGGCGCAGGTAGTCCACCGCTTTATCAAAATCACCCTCGGCATGTTCCAGGGCCTTCCGGCAATCGAGAATCCCGACGCCGGTCGCTTCGCGAAGTTCTTTAATTTGTTCAGTTGTAATGGCCATTGTCGTTAATCCTATTCGTTTTCTTGATCATCATCTGCATCGTCCACGAAGTTTTCTTCGTCTTCGACTTCAATGTCATCAACAAAATCATCAAAAATTGCCACCTCATCGGTGACTTCTTCCAGAATATCCTCATCCAAAATATCCGTGAGCCGAGAAGCCCGTTGCAGTTTAGCCAGGGTGGCGGCGCCCAACAAATCCTCATCGGCGAGTTCGGTTTCATCCACCTCGGGCAGGTCAATCATGCCAACTTCCGCGCCCAGATCGTCATCCTTCCGCAAACCACGCCCTTCCAGAACGGCATCTGCGATCTTGCCGACAACCAATTTGATCGCGCG
This sequence comes from Anaerolineales bacterium, assembly GCA_013359445.1. Lineage (GTDB taxonomy): Bacteria > Chloroflexota > Anaerolineae > Anaerolineales > JABWBV01 > JABWBV01. Next base: position 3,709 of record JABWBV010000271.1, read on the forward strand.
GATGGCGTCATCATTGGAGGGGATCACATAGTCCACATTGGTGGGGTCACAGTTGGTATCCACCATCGCAACGACGGGGATATTGAGGAGGTTGGCTTCGTGAATGGCGGTTTCTTCCCGGCGCACGTCAACGATGAAGAGCAGATCGGGCAGTTTGACCATCCGGCGGATACCCCCCAGACGCATATCGAGTTTTTCGATTTCGCGGCTTAAGATCAGGGCTTCCTTTTTGGTGATTTTCTCGAAATCACCCCGGTCGCGCATCCGTTCCAGGCGGTCGAGTTCGTTAATCCGTTCGCGAATGGTGCGCCAGTTGGTGAGCATCCCACCGAGCCAGCGTGCGGAGACATGAGGCATCCCACAGCGCTGGGCTTCTTCTTGCACCGTTTCCTGTGCCTGGCGTTTGGTGCCGATAAAGAGCACCGTGCCACCTGAGGCCACCGTATCCCGGATGACATCATAGGCTTCTTCAATAGATTTGACCGTTTGTTGGAGGTTGATAATGTGGATCCCGTTGCGTTCCGTAAAAATGTACGGTTTCATACGCGGGTTCCATTTGTGCGTGCGATGTCCGAAGTGAACACCACTTTCGAGCAAGGCTTTCATCGAAATGACAGACATATATTCTCCTTAGCGTTTGGCTTCCGCCTTCTTCACCCTATCCGGGAACTACAATAGTATGTAGCACGCCCCGGGCAGTCAGAAGACGTGAAAGATAGTTTCACTCATCCGTTGAGTGGCTCATTGAGCGGCGGCGAGTATATCATACGGAGGAGGGGAAGTCTAGGGAAAATTTCTCCGGGCAACAATTCTTGATAAAAAAATCCCCAGCGTAGGGTAATTCCCAAAAATTGTAACTGCCCAGGTTAAGAGAAGATACTTCCCGAAAAAGGTGAAAGGGGGATGGACATTCCCTTTTTTCAGCTTTTTTCGGGCTAACCCCTCCCCTGACTGAGTAGTTCCCCAAAATTTGGAATACAATATCCCCGATGAACCAAAAAGAACTTGAACAAACCCTCGCCGGGTTGCCTTTGGGCGAAATCCGGTATTTTGACCAACTCGGTTCGACCAATGATGAGGCGGTGACCTGGCTTGCCGCCGCGCCCCCCCACCTGTCCCTGGTCGTGGCCGATGAACAGACCGCAGGCCGGGGCCGGGCCGGGCGGCGATGGTGGACCCCGCGCGGGGCCGCGCTCGCCGTCAGTGTGATTTTGCACCCCGCCCATGTCATCCCCGAACGGTTGGCGCTCATCAATGGTCTGGGGGCGTTGGCGGTTTCGGAGGCGTTGCAACAGATGGGGTTGAAACCTGCAATCAAGTGGCCGAACGATGTCTTGCTCCAGGGGCGAAAGGTGGCCGGGATTTTACCTGAAGCACAATGGATGGGGGAACACCTGCGAGGGGTGGTGTTGGGGATGGGAATCAATGTTGGACGGGCATCCGTGCCCCCCGCGGAAGTGGTAAATTTCCCCGCCGGGTGCGTGGAAGATGACCTGGATCAGCCGGTCGCGCGGGGCGCGTTGCTCCGCGCGGTGCTTATCGCCTTGATCGAGTGGCTGAAGGCGTTAGATACGCCCCATTTCGTGCAAACCTGGGAAACCCGGTTGGCTTTTCGCGAAGCCTGGGTGAGGGTGCTCCCGCCGGTGGGGGAGGCGGTGACGGGAAAACTGGTTGGCCTGACCGAACACGGCAATTTGCGGTTGCAGGTGAATGGCACGGAGCAGGTTTTTACCGTCGGTGAGATTCATTTGCGGCCTGTGGAATAACAGTTGTGTAATAAAACCGTGGCGAGTGAAGTCCGCCCTCCCTTAAGTTGTTGACAAGATGCTAAAAATCTCTACACTTAAGGGGACCATTTGAAATTACGATAGCATTTCTAAACGTTCCCATAAATTCCGATGAGAGGCCCTTTTTGGGAACGTAGTGTGTTTTGGAGGCAGTTATGTCCGATTTATTTGATGATCTTCGCAACGATGCCGGAGGCCCCATGAACCTGGAGGATGAGGAGGGGGGAAATCTTTCGGCGGGAGGCCGGTATGAAAATTTTGAATATCAAGACCTGGATGATGATCCCCGTCCGTTGGAAGAACAGGATCGCCCGCGCAAAAAACAGGGGAAAAATTTTATCGGGATGACCGCCGGACAACGTATGGTTTTGGCGATGTTGTTGTTTATGTTAAGTGTGATTTTTAGCTCCGCTTGTTTATTTATCACAGGGAAAATTGTTCTTTTTTAGGCCTGGCCCCCAGCCTGCCCCACCCCGGCACAAGTATGGCCGGGGTGTTTTTTTGTCCCCCGCACACACACGAACGAAAAGAGTGAAGGACGCGCCCCATTCGCGGTGAGGAATGACAGCTTTTTTAGGAGCAGTTCTTATGCGATTCTTACACGAGTATGGTAAAAAAACCCTTGTGACTTTTCTCGTTTTCCAACTTATTCCGCGGTAAAGTGAACTCTTCCAGGTTTACACGCACACCCAAAGACTTCTCTTACCCATCCCTATCACTTATTTTAGGAGGAACCTGCGATGTCTGAAACATCCGCCCCCCCCATCGCCTTTAAGGCCGAAATCCGCCAACTGCTGGACATTCTGATCCATTCTTTGTACTCCGACCGGGAAATTTTCCTGCGCGAACTGGTCTCCAATGCTTCGGACGCGCTCAACCGCTTACGCTTCGAAATGTTGACAAACCGCGACGTGTACCAATCGGACGCCGAACTCGCCATCACCATCACCGCCGACAAAGAGGCCAAAACCATCACCATCACCGACACCGGCATTGGGATGACCTCCCAGGAGTTGACCACCAACCTCGGCACGATTGCCCAGTCCGGGGCGCGGGAGTTCATTCAAGCCGCCAAGGAAAGTCAGGCCAACCTGACCGACATCATCGGGCAGTTTGGCGTCGGGTTTTATTCTGCGTTTATGGTGGCCGAATCTGTGCAGGTAGTGTCCCGCTCGTACCGGGCCGACGCCGAGGCCGCGCAGTGGGAATCGTCCGGCGGGGATACCTTCACCGTCACCCCTGCTGAAAAAGCCGACCGCGGCACAACCATCACCATCCATCTTAAAGAAGATGCGCTAGATTTTGCCGACGAATGGAAACTGCGCCAGATCGTCCGCAAACACTCCGACTTCGTAGCGTTCCCCGTATACGTGGGCGAAGGCGAAAACCGCCAGCAGGCCAACCACGTCACCGCCCTTTGGCGACAGGCCGCCCGAGAAATAAAAACCGAAGAATACGACGAATTTTACAAACAACTCACGCTCGAAATTGAGCCGCCCCTCGCCCGTGCCCACATCGTCACAGATGCCCCGGTGCAGTTATACGGCTTGCTTTTCATCCCCGGCAGTAACCAGCGCGGCATTCTTTCTCTCCGCAAAGAAGACGGTCTCAAACTCTACGCCCGCAAGGTGCTGATCCAGGAATATTACAAAGACCTGCTCCCCGAATATTACCGGTTTGTGCAAGGCGTGGTGGACAGCGAAGACATCCCCCTCAACGTCTCCCGTGAACTGGTGCAAAACAACCCCGTCATGGCGCGGCTCAAAAAAATCCTGACCGGGCGCGTGACCACCATGCTCAAATCCCTCGCCGAAGACAGCGAAGCCCCCGAAAAATACACCAAATTCTGGGAAACGTTCGGCGATCACGTCAAACAGGGCATCGCCATCGAACAAACCGACCGCGAGAGTCTCTACCCACTCCTGCGCTTCCGCACCACCGCCCAACCTGACAACTGGTCCTCCCTCGCCGATTATGTCGGGCGCATGAAACCCGGCCAAAAGAAAATCTTCTACCTGATCGGCGACGACCCCCGCTCGATGGCCCGCAGTCCCCACCTCGACTACTTCCGCGAAAACGGCTACGAAGTCATCCTCTTCACCGACATCGTGGACTCCTTCATGCTCCTCGGCCTGCAAAAATACCAAGACTTTGACCTGCAAAACGTCGCCGCCGCCGATCTAGAACTGCCCGAAGCCGATGGCAACAAACCCGCCGAAGACTCCACCCCCATGCCGGACGCCGATTTCTCCAGCCTGGTGGACCGCTTCAAAACCCAACTCGGTGACCGTGTGAGCGATGTCCGCGCCACCGAACGTCTGCGCGGCTCCATCGCCCGTCTCGTGGACCCCGACGGCACGATGGGCCAGGAAATGCAACGGGTGTACAAAATCCTGGAAAAGGATTACGAAACCCCGAAAAAGGTGCTGGAACTAAACCCCCGCCACCCCACCCTGGCCGCCCTCGTCGCCCGCCCCGTCGACGATGCCCTCACCCAGGCGTTGATCGAGCAGATTTACGAGAGCGCGCTATTGATCGAGGGTCTGCACCCCGATCCGGCGAGTATGATTCCGAGGATTGAGCAGTTGATGGCGGCGGCGTTGAAGTAAAGTGTGATACGTGATACGTGATACGTAATGAGTTAAAAAAGCCCCTGGTGGATACCAGGGGCTTTTTTGCGCTCAATCATTTTCCAATAACTCAAATACTGCGCCGAACTTCTCCTGCCCGTCGAGGTAGGCGTAGCGTCCACCGGTGTAATCGCCGCGCTGAACGAGTTTTAGGCCGTGTTCGGCGAGTTCAGCGGTGCGGGCGGCCATGCCTTTGATCTCGAAGGCGATGTGATGGAGGCTGGGGCCGTGTTGGACGAGTTGATCGTTCCAGGTGCTGGGTTCGCCGAGGGGTTGGATGAGTTCGAGGGTGATCTGCCCCATGGGGAAAAAGGCGAGTTTTGCCTGCGCGGGGGTGGATTGCCCGTTGTATTCCGTATGGGCGAGGTCAACGGTGTCAGTGATGAGGATGTTGGGGGCGGGCACGCCGAGGATCGTCGCCCAGGCGTGGACGGCGGCTTCAATGTCGGGGACGACGAGGCCGATTTGGGTAGGGGTGGTGGAACCGAGAGGGTGTGTCATGGGGAATGCTCCAAAGTAAGGGTTTTGAATAGAGTCGGAAAAATCGTATTCTTTTTTCATACAGGCTAAATACTCCGTAAAATAAGTTTTCGCAAGTTTTTCCTCGTATAAAACTTCAAAAGACTTACTTTACAAAGTACTAAATCGCTTTTTCCAAAATCTTTTTGAGGTAGTTATTCAGGCTATCCCCTTCCAACATCGCCTTGATGGTCAGCCGTTCGTGCAATTCCGGGGGGACACGCACCATAAACTTGCCACTATAATCTTTGGGCGTAGTGAAAGCTGGAAGGGGCATTTTTTCTTCGCTATGAATCTGGAGCCATTCTTCCACGACCTCACACAATTCCTGATAGACTGCGACTTCATTTTCCCCATGGACGCCTCCGAGCATGATGCCCGGACAAC
>JABWBV010000272.1 GCA_013359445.1 Anaerolineales bacterium
CGAAATCACATGAGCAAAATCCCAGCCGAACGCGGCTTTGAGTTGTGCCCACGCGGTCGTTTGTAATAGGTGCGCGTTGGGGTGAGCAGTGAGGAATTGATCCCAGGTAGTAGAAGTGACGAGGGGCATAAAAAAATCCTTCCGCGCCTCCTTTTTTCCGCGACCATAAAAAGGGTCGCGGAAAAAAGGAGCGCGGAAATGTTTTTAGATGGTTATAAAACGGAAATCAAATCCGGTGGGGGCGTACTGCTCACCGTTGAACCGGGAATAATCCGATCCATCCGTTCGAGCAGGGCGGTGGCATCGCCTTCGCGGGCGAGGTAGAGGAGTTCTTCGACGGTTTTTTCGAGCGCCTCGCCACTCACAGGCTCGTCTCGGGCCATGCGGAGGATTTCGGGGTGAGGCGTGGGGCGGAGGTTGGAGGTTTCGTCCCAGAGTTCTTCGCGGAGTTTTTCGCCGGGGCGGATGCCGGTAAAGGTGATTTCGATGTCGCGGCCCGGTTCCAGCCCGGACAGACGGATCAGGTCTTCGGCGAGGTCCATGATTTTGACCTGCTCGCCCATGTTGAGGATGAACATCTCCCCGCCCGTGCCCATCGCCGCCGCTTGCAGGACGAGATGTACCGCCTCGGGGATGGTCATAAAAAAGCGTTTCATCTCCGGGTCGGTGATGGTGATGGGGCCGCCCTGCGCGATTTGCCGTTTGAAGATCGGGACGATGCTCCCCCGGCTCCCAAGGACGTTGCCAAACCGGACGACGGAAAACGCCCGGCCCGTGCGGTGCGCGGCGTCGATCACCAGCATCTCCGCGATCCGTTTCGTGGCCCCCATCACGCTGGTCGGGCGGACGGCTTTATCGCTGGAGATCATCACCATCCGCTCGGCGTCGAAGTTGAGCGCCATCTCCAGCACGTTGCGGGTGCCGAGAATGTTGTTCGTGACGGCCTCTTCCACGTTCCCTTCCATAAGGGTGACGTGTTTGTGCGCCGCCGCGTGGAAGACCACTTCGGGCCGGTATTTTTCAAAGACGTTGTATATCCGGTTCGTGTCGCGGATGTCGGCGATGACCGGATGTAAGGGGATGGATGGGAAACTGTTCCGTAGTTCGAGCATCGCTTCAAAGATACTGTTTTCCCCATGCCCCAGCAGAACAAGGTCCGACGGCCCCCATCGGGCGACCTGACGACAGAGTTCCGAGCCGATGGAGCCGCCCGCCCCGGTGATGAGGACCCGTTTCCCGCTCAGGCTAAGGCCGATCAGTTCGTTGTCAATCTTGACAGGCTGGCGGCGCAGGAGGTCGGTGATGTCTACATCGCGCAGGCGCGAGACGTTGATCTTGCCCCCGAGCAGTTCGTACAACCCCGGCATGGTGCGGAACGGCAGGTTGATCTTCCGGCACGCCTCCGTCACCCGGCGGACGACCCGCCCCGGTGCGCTCGGGATGGCGATGATCGCCTCATCCACGCGGTGGGTGCGGACGACGCGGGCGAGTTCGCCCAATGGGCCATCCACCGGAATGCCGTGAATCTGGTTTTTGATCTTCGAGCGGTCATCGTCGAGAAAACAGACGGGGTTCAGGCCCACCTGCGGGTTGCGTTGGAGTTCGCGCACGACGAGGGTTCCGGCACTCCCCGCGCCGATGATGAGAATCCGTTTGGCGCGGTGGTTTTCTTCGTGCGGATTTTGGCTTTCTGCCAACAAGCGCAAGGCAAACCGAAAACCGCCCACGCTCAAGAGTGATAACAGCCAGTCCAACGGCGGCACGGAGCGGGGAAACCCGGCAAAGAGGCCCAACGCGTCTTGAATGGAGACCATTAAGATGATGCCCACGCCCACGGCAATCGAGGCCATGGTGGAGGCAAAAAAGATCAGTTTCAACTCGCGGGTGCTGGCATAGGCCCAAAGGCGGCGATACATCCCAAACCGGTAGTAGACCAGGGGTTTCACGATCACGGCGATCAGCGCCATGCCAAGCGCCTGGGGCAGATATTGGCGGAAGAGAAAGCCAAATTCCAGGCGCAGGACAAAGCTGGCAAATACGGAGCCGATGATCAGGAAAATGTCCCCCAACAGCAAAACCCAGTTACGAAGGTAAATGTGTTCTTTGACCATAATTTTTCGTTGGTAGCCTAGCCCCTTGTGGGCGGTGCAATATACGCCCACAAGGGGCTAGGCTACAGTCATTGGTTATCTCCCGCGCAACCCCAACACCGTCGCGGGCGTCCGCAAAATGGTGATCAGGTCGAGCAAAAGACTGCGATGTTTGATGTAATACAAGTCGTATTCGAGTTTTAAATTGGTTTCGTCCACATTGGCGGCGTAATCCTGGTGGACTTGTGCCCACCCGGTCAGGCCGGGTTTGACCAGCAGACGTGCCCGATAAAACGGCACATTCTTTTGGAACATGGCGATGAGTTCGGGCCGTTCGGGGCGGGGGCCGACGATGCTCATCTCCCCCCGGAGAATGTTCAGGCATTGGGGCAGTTCATCCAGGTGGGTTTTGCGGAGCACGCGCCCCACGCGGGTCACCCGTTGGTCGTTTTTCGTGGTCCATTGGGGAATGCCGTCTTTTTCCGCATCCTGACGCATGGTGCGGAATTTGATCAGCTCATACGTGCGGTCGCCCAGCCCGGAGCGGGTTTGGGTGTAAAAAATGGGGCGTCCGCTCTCTAGCAGGTTTGCCAGGGCGATAAAAGGAAAAACAACGGCCAGAAGCGCCAGCCCCATCAGCCCTACCAGCAAATCCAACAGCCGTTTGGCGAGCAGATAAAACACGTTCACCCGGCTGGTTTCGATCAGGTTTCGTAAAATCCAATCCGCCTCCAGATGGAAGATGGGCACCCGCCCTAATAACTCCTCATACACTGTCTGCATCCGGGCAATTTCCAGGCCCTGTTCCTGCAAGTCGAGCAAAGTTTGGAACATCCCCCCGTTCATCTCGTCCGAAATACACACCACCAAATCGGTGATGTTTTGCTCTTTCACAACCCTGGGCAAACTCTCCGCCCCCCCCAAGATGCGATACCCCTCAATTTCCGTGCCGATTTTTTTCGGATCATCGTCAATCGCCCCCAAAATCAGGAAGGGTGGGGGTTCCATGCCTTTATACATCTGCAACAACGTGTGCCCCGCTTTCCCCGCCCCCACCACCAATGCCCGACGCATAAACATCGTTGTGGTAAAAACGCGAATGTACACCACCCGCCAGCCAAACGTCAAAATAGCAACGCTGACCAGAAAATACGCCACCCCCCCACGTGGCAGAGAACTGGGCGGGAAAGTGAAATAAATGACCGTGTATAACCCCAAACCCAACAAAGCGGAAACGGCAATGCCGCGCGCCGTATCCACCAGTTTTGAGGCCCGGTGAATGTCGTACAGTTCCACGATCAGGGCGAGCCACACCACGGGAAGCAGGTAAAACCAAAGCGGCACGCGCAAGGTCAAAAACTCCATCGAAAACCCCAACCACTCATCACTGCTCAAGCCCCAAATGTAAAGCGCCAGCACGAGCGATAGCCCAGACGCGATCATATCGCCCAGGGCTAAAAAGGGCTGGCGTTCCCGTGGGCGCAAACGCCATTCTTGGGAGGTAGAGAGAACTTTGGTAGGCGTCACAGGTTTCATTATGATGTTCGTATCTTCGTATGTTCGTAGTGAGGCACGCCAGTGCCGCCGCACTTTCGTGCGGAACTACGAACGAGGGAACTACGAACGAGGGGCTTTAAAGGAGATCAAGCTCCACACCAGCGCGCCCCCCCAACACAGGTGCATGGTGGCAATTGCCAACGGCAAGCCGGGGATCAGCGCAGGATCACGTTTTTTGAGGGCCGCGTGGATGCCCGCACCGAGCAAAGCGGCGAAGTATACCCCCAATTCCACCGCAAGCAAACCTCTGGCCCAGGCAAACGGGACCAAAAGGGAGAGCACCACCAGACTTAACACAAACGCGGGCGGAATCGCCTGTCGCCAGCGGAGCGTCTCCGGGTACCGGCGGAGCATCTGCCCCTTCCAATACCCGTACCGGAGATACTGCCGCGCCAGCGCGGACAGCGTCGCCCGGGCAAAATACGTCGAACGAATCGCCGGGTCGAGCCAGATTTTCCCCCCCGCCTGCCGGATACGGACATTGAACTCGTAATCCTCGTTCGTGAGCAAATTTTCGTCGAACGGGCCGATCTTTTCGACCAACGCCCGCCGGAATGCGCCGAACGGAACCGTGTCCACGTACTGGGCTTGGGTGGCGTGCCGATAGTGGGCATCCCCCACCCCGAGCGGGTGCGCCGCGGCCACGGCAATCGCGCGGGCAAGCCACCCCGGTCGGGTCCCGCCCCCCGCGTGGCCCGGGGCAATCTGCCAGATGCCGCCGACGTTTTCGCCTTTTCCCGTTTCCAGCGCTTCCACGCACCGGGCCACGTAATCCGTTGCCGGAACCGCGTGCGCGTCCAGCCGGACGAGGTACGTGCCGCGCGCCCGTTCCAGGGCGCGGTTCAACGCGCTGGGGATGTGGCGTTTGGGGTTATCCACGATTTGGATGGATAACGCGGGGTGGGTTTGTTGGAACCGGGCGATTTCTGCGCGAGTCTGGTCAGTGGAGAGGCCGTCAGCGATGATCACTTCCATATCCTGCCGGGGGTAAGTTTGCCGGTCAATTGCGTCCAACAACAGGGCAATGGTGTGCTGTTCATTGTAACACGGCACGAGGATGGAGACGGAGGGCATGGTTGTTCGTGGTCAGTGTTCAGTATTCAGTGGTCAGTGGTCAGTGGTCAGTGGTCAGTTTTTCGTATCTTCTCAAAAAGTCGGGGCAGGTGGGGTGGACTTGCGGGCAAGTTACTCAAAAAAACGCGTTTTCGCAAGTCCACCCCCACCTTATTGAGATGATACGTTTTTTCTACTTACTAACTACTGGTTACTGAATACTGCTTACTGAATACCGACCACAGCCACCGCCTCAATCTCTACTGCCGCACCCAACGGCAATGCCGCGGCCTGAACCGTCGTGCGGGCGGGGTAATCGGCGGTGAAGTATTCGGCGTAGATGGCGTTGAGTTTGGCGAAGTCGGCGAGGTCACGGACGAAGATGGTGGTTTTGATCACGTTGTCCAGTGAGGAACCGGCGGCTTCGAGGATGGCCTTCAGATTTTCGAGGGCCTGGCGGGTTTCGGCTTCGATGCCGCCTGCGACGAGTTGTTTCGTCTCCGGGTCGAGACCGAGCTGCCCGGCGGTGAAGACGAGGTTGCCCGTTTTTACGCCAGGGGAGTAGGGGGCTTTGATTTGAGGGATTTTTGGGGAGGAGATGATTTCTTTGTGGGACATGGGGATTGGTGATTGGTTGATTGGTGATTGGTTATCTGCTGATTTGTTGATTTGGCGATGACTCGTTGAATCGCTCTCTGCATTTTACGTCAAGATGGGAGGTTGGTCAAAGCGATGAATGGGAATTCATCGTCTGAGAAGAGAAACCCGTTGAAATGGGTTGGAGTTTTCGGACGCCGAAGTTTTCGGCATTCCCATGCGGCGGGGGGGAATAAAAAAATCCCCCGGGGGTGGGCCGGGGGAAGGAGGGATTGGACACAGAGTGATGAGTGCCCATATAGGAACATGGGAACGAGAAAAAAATACAACGCTACTGTGAAGGCGCTTAATCAACAATGACAGGGATAAATTGAAGCCCCTTCCATTTATTTTCTAATGCAAGATTTACGAATTTTGAGGAACAGATTATTTCTCGCCTGGCAGCCCTACCACTACCAAACCATTCATTAGTCAGTTGAAAATCAAGTGTTTTCTCAAAGGTATTCTTTCCTATTCTGAAATTTCCTAATTTGTGAAAATCAAACCAAGTATTATTACATATAGGACATAAATGTTGCTTTGTGTTGATATTTACATAACCAGGGTTAGCAACTTTTAATACGGAAATAAATTTTACTGAAGGAGATGAAAGATTTGAGGACTTAATCAATAAATCAATTTCCTGGAATCCATTAACTTTTTCTTCTTTTAGAATTTGAATAATATTTGAAGCACCTAACAACTCAAATCCGCCATGAAAACTTGCGAATGCATTACCTTTCATATTGGGCTCTTTCTTAAGATATATTGGATGTGTTTGTTTCCACCCTACCCCGCAAGAATCACACCTATTTTCAACTGAATCCCACGGGTTACCAACAGGAGATCCTATAGAAAAAGAAGGTCTTACGAGACTCCACATGGCATTCTTTATTTCATCAATTGTAAATTCAGTCCAAACAAAATCAAAAGTATTTAGTTTAATTAATGGCTTAATGATCGACCAATCCGCGTCAGTTTCCTTTATTTCAATCGTTAACATATAACTATCGCCAGGAAGTAACGCTTCTTTATATGAAATGCTATTCGCGTCTAAGCATTCCTTGACATTGTCCTTTTTACTAAATGAAACTCGATGCCAAATTTCCATATGATTATCTTTTAGGGGGTTATTCCGTTTTTCTCGAAGAAATCCATTATTGGTTGTAACAATGCTGGGTTGTTTCCATATATGGTATTTACAGCTTTTATTATATCTTGAACGCTGGCAGTGCTTGTTGTTGTTGTTGATTTCCACCCATCATAGCCAATTAATTGGCTCCAAAGGCGAGTAAATTGTGCATGTTCTTTAGGCGTAAGAACAACACTAGGAATGTCATTTGGATTGACCCCTAATAATTTAGCAAATCTTTGTTCAATAAGGTGATGAACCTGTAATCCTGTTCCCTTTGTCAATGCTCTTAAATTTTTATAAGTATCTATACCAAACTCTGCTGCCCGTTGAAATACATTAAGCCCAACTTGGGCTTCATTTGTACAGTCTCCATCTGCACAAGCTACAGAAGCAATAGTTCCAGTTGCATTTACTCCGACATTCATCCCTCTCACACTACCGCTGGAACCACCAACTCCCCCACTGCCCAAGCCATCATTGTTGCCTCCACCACCACATGGCAAAGGCCCATTAGCATCAGCACTTCTTTTATACACTACACAGTGCCCACTTGGATCTTCGTATTTGACCGGATTATTCATCATCCCCGCGTACCGATCCCACGCCATCGGATTCCCCGCGCCGGGCACGATGGTATCCGCTTGTGCCATGCGTCCCAAAACGGGGTCATACCAGCGAGCGACGTAGAACATGAGGCCGAAGTCGTCGGTGTGGGAGTTTGTGAAGATTTGCGATCTGCTTGGTTTCGTCCCATTCAAATTTCACAAGGAAATTGTAGAGTCAAAATGTAGTTACGTCAATTGGTTGGGGCCTGCTCGACCCGGCGAGCCGTGAGCCGCGGGCGATCTTTCCGCGTATCCTTACGGGGAGGGGGTGAAGGCTGAAGGTTTAAAGGGGAAGGTGGAGGGGTTTGCGGAGGGGCAACGGGTGGGGGATTTTTCTGAGGCGGGGGTGGAGGGGCATGCATGGGTGGGCCGGGGAAGGAGAAGGGAATGCCACAAAACGTTGAAGAGACTTTCCCTCGCGAGAGAATGAAAAAAAGAAAATTTATGGGTTTTTGAGCTGTACATCTATATAATCCCCATACTTGATTCCCGAACTAGCTCCTATACCCGAAATATAAATTCTCACATTAGTAAGATCTTGATCTATAAAATCCTCTCCAAATAGTGTAAGTCCATTTCTAGGGGCAATTTTGGATTTGTCTCCTGGTTGAAGAATAGTTTGAAGTTGGAAGGGTACAAGGTTCATTTTAACGATTATCCAATTACTTGCTTGTGAATCCCATTTGTAAACATTTACCCCATAATAGGTATCTGGAAAAACTATTGCTTCACTTGATAAATTGGCGACCATAAAATCCAGAACTGTAGGGTACAAATTCCCAAAGTCTCTCGCTATTCCAAAAACCTCTATAGATAGTGCTTGATCTATAAGAACATCCGGCCCCACTTGAGCAACAAATTGTTCATTTGCTAGTTGCTCGAATTGTTGCGAGTGAACATTGTTTTGAGTCCATAAAAAAATTAAGGATATAAAGGTCAAACTTATAGCAAAAGTTGCAAAAAATATAATCTTCTTTTTCATAGCGAAATTATTTAAATGTGATGTAAAAATTAGAGCGAAAACAGTATCAGTTGAAAAAGATAAATATTGATGCCAATCTCCATAGGTTCCTCAAAAATAAAAAAACCTATGGAGATTGGATATCGTTTATATTATCTTTTTAGAATTTTGGTCGCTTCAAATCAACGTTATCTAGGAATCGGAGGATTAGCTAAAGGAATAAGAAAAAGGTTATTGGTAATTGGAGGCCAAGCTCCATCAACATAAAGCCTCAACTTGATTTGTATCGTAGCAGGTCTATCTGATCCAGGTACTATAAACAGAGTTGATCTACTTCCTGTTCCTGTGATTTCGTCTAATCCAAATGCAAGCTCAGATCCACTTTGAGTGCTGATAAAAAGAGTAGGATATGTAACACCATTTCCATCAACGCCTCTGAAGGCATCAAACGTTTCATTAACTACTACAGCTGTAGCATTAGAAAAGAATGCAATATTATAGGATACAGAATAATCTACACCGACAGCTGATATATAACCAAATCTTAAATCTTGGTCAAATGTCCAATAAGCCGCGAAATAATATCCTCCACCACCTGCCATACACATATTAGCTACTGTAGTAGGGTCTAAGCATTGACCTGAATAATATGGCAGAGAAGGAACTGTGGTTGTTGTCGTTGGAGGGGCAGGAGGGCCTTGAGGAGATCCAGATGGGGGTGAAACGGTTGGCGGAAGGGGTGGCTGGGTACCGTCGTCACAGTTTCCAAAACAATCTCCAGGTTCACCAGGAGCAGGATGTGTTCCACTTCCCCCGTTACAATCTCCTGGAAAAGCTGCATCCACTCCGGCATCATAACAAACATGACCAGTTGGATCGGAATACCTTACTGGATTATTAAGGGTATACGCATACCGATCCCACGCCATCGGATTCCCCG
>JABWBV010000004.1 GCA_013359445.1 Anaerolineales bacterium
CCCACGCCTGCCCCCACGCTCGAACCCTCCTCCACCCCCGAGACCCCTCTCGCGGCCACCGAATCCCTCCCCAATACCCCACCCTCGAAGAATTCCTGGCCGATCTACACCCTCGCCACCGACCTGCCCGAATCCCCCGCCGAAGTTCGTTTATACATGCAAGCCTACCCCGCGGGCCTGCCCTCCGAAACCCGCCTCGCCGAAATCATGGCGCAACTCCAAATTACAGGCCCAGTGTCCACCGCCACTACGGAAGGCGGCGATCAGGAACTTACGGTTACGGGTGAAACGGGCACTTTCTACCTCCTTTCGGATGACCCCCTTCACTTGCGGATTAGCTCTCTCACGTCCGTCCCGGGAAATTCCGAAATTGTCCTGCCCGTCGAAACACGTATCCAAAAAGCCGAGGCGTTTCTTCAAGAAAGAGGCTTGTTGGATTTCCCCTATTTGATCGAACCCCCGCTCCTTTCTCGGGATCGAAACCGGGCCGTCCGCGTCGTGCCACTCGTGGATGGATATCAGGTCTACGACTATGATGCTTTAAATGGGCGGCTTCTTGTGTGGTTCAATGCGGAGGGCGAGATTTCAGTTGTTTTTTGGCGTCCGCTCAAACTCATTCCGAGCGACCCGATTCTGATCGTTCCAGTGGAGACAGCTTGGGCACAGTTGGTGGAAGGGAAACGTCTCAATATAGATGCGCTAGGGCAGTGTTGGCTTGCCACCGTATTTGATCCGGCTGAGCTAAATGGCGTAGCTGGCACGTTCGAGCCTCAGAGTTGTTATTCCACGACAACAAGCCCTGGATTTGACGCGGCAACAATCACCGATGTCAAACTGGTTTATTTAGCGGGGGACTTAAGCATGGGGATGTCTCCCTTTGCCTTTCCCGCCGACTCCCCCGCACGCCTCGTTTACCCGATGTGGCAATTTACAGGCACCACCTCTGACCACCGCGATGTGGTCATCCTTTGGCCCGCGATGGTGGAACCCTGAGCCATCCTCTTCCTGCCCTATTTCGGCATACTCTTAAATCCCCTGTAATCCAGGGGATTTTTTGTCCAAATTGAAATATGTTTCTCATGGCATATGTCCCAATTCATTATGGGACAAATTGCACTATTCACATAAATCTAGAGTCCTATAATTTTGCGTGGACTAATTGCTCCAAAATTCACAAACTTTCTTGCATCAATATCTTTGGGAGCTACCTATGGCAAGACTCGACGCCGAAACCCTTGACCTGATTCTTTCCACGCTTAAAAAATACGCCGCGCGCAAACTCACGCCGGAATTTCTCCTCGAACTCGATCACCACGATCGATTCCCCCACGAAGTCCTCCAAGAACTCTATGACCCCGGCCAACTCGGCCTGCAACTGCTCTTCATCCCCGAAGAATATGGTGGGCTGGGCGGTGGCGCGTATGACATTTACCGCGTCGCCGAACTGATGGCCGCCATTGACCTCGGCATCGCGACGGGCGTGCTCGCCACCTTCCTCGGCACTGACCCGCTGAACGTGGGGGGCACCGATGACCAAAAAGCCCTCTGGCTCGGGCGCATCGCCGATGAATCCCTGCTCATGGCCTACGGGGCCACCGAACCCCAGGCCGGGAGCGACCTCGCCGCGCTGACCACCAAAGCCGTCCCCGTCGAAGAAAATGGCGTCGTGACCGGCTACAAGATCACCGGACGCAAACAGTGGATCAGCAACGGCGGCGTGGCCGATCTCTACACCATCCTCGCCATCGCCCCCAATGGCCCGTCCTGGTTCGTCGTCGAAAAAGATGTCCCTGGTTTCTCGCACGGCAAATCCGAAGACAAACACGGCATCCGCGCCAGCAACACCGCCGCCCTCTTCCTCGAAGACGTGTATGTCCCCGCAGATCGGCTCGTCGGGCTGAAGGAAGGCAACGGTCTCGCCCAGGCCCAGGCCGTGTTCGGGTACACCCGGCTGATGGTCGGCACGTTTGGCCTCGGGGCGGGGTGGGAAGCGTTGCGCCGCACCATCAAATATTCGCAGGAACGTGCCCAAGGGGGTAGTCTCCTCTCCGAAAAACAAGGCTATACCCACAAACTGATCGTCCCCAACGCCGCCCGGCTGGAGGCCTCCCGTGCCTACATCGAATGGGTTGCGTACCGCCTCGACGGGGGCGAACACGGCTTGCAAACGGAAGGCGCAGTCGCCAAATACTTCGCCACTGAAGCGGGCAACAAAGCCGCCGAAGACGCCATCCAGGGTCACGGGGGATACGGTTACACCAAAGAATACATGGTCGAAAAAATCAAACGCGATGTCCGTATCACAACCATTTACGAAGGCACCAGCGAAATCATGGAATGGACAATTGCCCGCGACCGCTGGCAATCCCACCTGAAAACGCGGGGCACGTTCTACCGCGATTGGGCCGCCCGCCTCGACACCGTTCACGCCGCCGAACCCCAAAACGGCGCGAACTTCGCCGCCCTCGCCCTCCGCGCCCTCGCCTGTGTCCTCGACCGGTGCTGGCAGGACAAACTCACCCGCAACCAGCACATCCTCTTCCGCCTCGGCGAACTGATCGCCTGGGCAGAAACCGCCGCCATCTTCGCCGAATTCGTCGTCCAACGCCCGACCGAAGCGATTGCCCTCGACATCCCCACCCGGCAAGCCCTCTCCCGCATCCACGCCCGCGAAGCCGCCCTCAAAGTCGCCGCCGACGGCCTCCACTGGACCATCGCCGCCGGTCAAACCGACCCGAATCTTCCAAATTCCCTCAACCTCCCCGCCATTTATCAGGCACAGGGTGGGTTGATGGAGGATATGGATTTTGTCGCAGGAAAGTTGAATAGTTTATTTGGAAGTAAATAAGGTAGGCAAGGTAGATAAGGTAAATAAAGTAGATAGGGTAAATAATCTACCCTATTTACCCTATCTACCCTATTTACCCTATCTACTCTATCTACCCTCCCCTCCCCGGAGCCTCCCATGCCCCTCTCCCATCCCCCTCGCACCCTCGCCATCGTCGGCCTCGGCTGTACCCTGCCCGATGCCCTCGATGTGCCCACTTTTTGGAATAACCTCCTCACCAAGCGTTATTCCATCACTGAAACGCCCACAGATCGCTGGAGCATCGCCGACTACTACAACCCCGACCCCCACACGCCCGACAAGACTTACTCGAAAATCGGCGGATGGGTTCGGGGTTTTTCTTTTGATTGGCGAAGATGGCGGATGCCCCCCAAAGTCGTAGACTCGATGGATCAGGGCCAGCAGTGGGCTGTTTCCATCGCCGCCGACGCCCTCGCGGACTATGGCTACCCTGACCGCCCGCTCGACACCGAACGCACCGCGGTCATCCTCGGCACCGCGATGGGGGGAGAACTTCATTACGCCACCCACCTGCGGATTTCCTTCCCCGAATACGCCAATGCCCTTGCTCAGGTGGACGAATTCTCTCAACTCCCCGCGGGGGTTCGGGAAACGATCCTGGCGAACTGGCACACGCGCTTTACCGCCGACTACCCGCCCATCACCGAAGACTCCATGCCGGGGGAACTGCCGAACATCGTCTCCGGGCGGGTGGCGAACATGCTCAACCTGCGCGGCCCGAACTTCATCACCGACGCGGCGTGTGCGTCAAGTTTTGCCGCCATTAACGCCGCGTTTGAAATGCTCACCGAAGGCCACGTCGATGCCGTCATCAGCGGCGGGGTAGATCGCAACATGGGGGTTTCCAGCTTCGTCAAATTCTGCAAAATCGGTGCGCTGAGTGCCACCGGAACCCGCCCGTTTGGTGACGGGGCCGATGGGTTCGTGATGGGCGAAGGCGCGGCCGCGTTCCTTCTCAAACGCCTGGAAGACGCCGAACGCGATGGGGACAAAATTTACGCCGTCATCCGGGGTGTGGGTGGCGCGAGCGACGGGAAAGGCAAAGGCATCACCGCCCCCAACCCGGTCGGGCAACAACTCGCCATCCAACGGGCGTGGGAAAACGCCGGGCTTGACCCCGCCACCGCCACGCTCGTGGAAGCGCACGGAACTAGCACCCGCGTCGGGGACGTGGTCGAAGTCGAAAGTCTCGCCACTATTTTCGGTGGCGCGGCGAAAGACAGTATCGCGCTCGGCTCGGTCAAATCCAACATCGGCCATCTCAAGGCCGGAGCGGGCGCGGCAGGACTGCTCAAAACGACCCTCGCCCTCCACCACAAAACCATCCCGCCCACCCTCAACGCCCGCCCCGCCAACCCCAACATCCATTTCTCCGCCACCCCCTTCCGCCTCGCCCACGAGTGCGAAGAATGGCGTGCAAACAACGGCACCCCTCGCAGGGCGGGTGTCTCTGCCTACGGTTTTGGCGGCACCAACTTCTATCTCGTCCTCGAAGAACACATCCCCGGTATGCTCACCTCACAATCCAAAAGTTTTGCGGTCACTCAACCAACCAACCAACAAACCAACCAACAAACAAACAAACCCCTCCGCGGCATCCTCGCCCTATCCGCCCCCACCCCCACCGACCTGAAAAACACCCTCGACGCCACCCTCGCCCGCGTCGAATCCGGCTGGACCCCGCCCCTCGAACTTCCGTCTCCCGACACCCTCCGCGCCGCCGAACGCCTGATCATTGACTTTGGCAGTCACGACGAATTGCTCGACCGCCTGCACAAAGCGCAAAAAGCGATGGGGTTCGAAGCGAACCTCGCCAACCCCGCGGCGTGGAAAGCGATGGAGGCGCAGGGTCTCTTTCGGGGTTCCGGCCCCAAACCCGGCAAAATCGCCTTCATGTTCCCCGGGCAGGGGAGCCAGTACGCGAACATGGGACGCAAACTAGCCGACGCCTCCCCTGCCGTCGCCGAAGTCTTCGCCGAGGCCGACCGGATCATGGAACCGATCCTCGGCAAACCGCTCACCAGCTACCTCTTCGTGGACGAAAAAGACCCGATGGCGGTGATGAAAGCGGAAATTGACCTCATGCAAACGGAGATCACCCAGCCCGCCATGCTCACCCTCGACATGGCGATTTACAAACTGCTGGATCAGTACGGGTTCAAACCCGATGTCGTGATGGGGCACTCGTTGGGGGAATACGCCGCCCTAATCGCCGCCGGAGTCATGCCGTTTGCCCACGCCTTGGAGGCCACCGCCGCGCGCGGGGCGGAAATGGCCGCGGTGGACGTGCCCGATAAAGGCAAAATGGCCGCCGTCATTGCCCCCTACGAAGAAGTGGAGGCCGTTCTCAAATCCATTGACGGGTATGTCGTCCCCGCCAACATCAACAGCCATGCCCAATCCGTCATTGGCGGCGAGAGTGCGGCGGTGGAAAAAGCCTTCGCCGCGTTCCAGGAAAAAGGTTTTCAGGCGATGATGATCCCCGTCAGCCACGCCTTCCACACCCGGATCGTCGCCCCGGCAGGCGTCCCGCTCCGCAAAGTCCTCGACCGCCTTAGCATCACCGCTCCCCAACTGCCCATCGTCGCCAATCTGACCGGCGAGTTTTACCCCACCACGCCCGAAACGATCAAAGACTGCCTGCAACAGCAAGTTGCCAGCCCCGTTCAGTGGGTCAAAAGCCTGCACACCCTCTACAACGACGGCGTCCGCGCTTTCCTCGAAGTCGGCCCCAAACGTGCCCTGCGCGGCTTTGCCAACGATGTCTTCAAAGACAAACCCGGCGTCGTGGCCCTGCTCACCAACCACCCCAAAGGCGGCGAAATCGAAACGTTCAATCAAGCCCTGTGCGGTCTGTATGCGGCAGGATATGGGATAACCGAACCCCCGACCGCCTCCCCCGCCCTCGCGGATACTCCTCTGACCGTTCCCCCCCGCCCCGCCGAACCCGCCCCGGTTTCCGCGGCCCCCGTACCCGTTCCCCCTCCCACCCCCGACATGCAAGCCCTCCTCACTCTCCTCACCCAGGCTCTCCAGCCAACCAACCAACCAACGACCCAACCAACTCCCCAACCCTTCGACCGCAACGCCCCGCCCCTCGGCTCCATCATCATCTCCGGCACGGGCCTCGGCCTCCCCGGCGCAGAAAAACCCCTCATGGACCCGGACAATGCCCTCCGCATTCTGCGCGGCGAACAATTCGTAGACCTGATCCCCGAACGCTTCCGCAAACTGATGCTCGCCAAACGCATCACCCGCCTCGTGAAAGACGAACAGGGCAACGGACGGTTTGAGACAATTGATGACGCGGGGGACGTGATCAAACTTGCCGGACGCCCCGGAGCCTTCGACCTCGCCGAAGAATATGGCGTCCCGCAAAAACTAGTGGACACCCTCGACATCACTACCCAACTGGCGATGGCCGCGGGCCTCGATGCCCTGCGCGAGGCCGGGATTCCGCTCGTGATGACGTACAAACGCACGACCACCGGCAAATTCCTGCCCGAACGGTGGATGCTCCCTGAGGCCCTGCGCGACGAAACGGGGGTGATCTTCGCCAGCGCCTTCCCCGGCGGCGACCGTTTTGCCGAAGAATTCAAACGCTACTACACCTGGCAAACCCGCGTCGAACTTCTCGAAACCCTCGAAGAAGTCCGCCGCTTTACCGCCGATCCCGGTGCCATCGTTGAACTCAACCGCCGGATCACCACCCTGCGCGAGACGATGGAACGTGACCCGTACACCTTCGACCGCCGGTTTATCTTCCGCATCCTCTCGATGGGGCACGCCCAATTCGCCGAATATGTGGGGGCACGCGGCCCGAACACTCAGGTCAACTCCGCCTGTGCCAGCACCACGCAAGCCATCGCCATCGCCGAAGATTGGATTCGCACCGGGCGGGCGCGCCGCGTCCTCGTCATCGCCGCCGATGATGTGACGGGCGAGCACTTGCTGGAGTGGGTCGGCGCGGGGTTCCTCGCCCTTGGCGCGGCCGCAACGGATGATGAAGTGGACAAAGCCGCCCTGCCGTTTGACCGCCGCCGCCACGGGACGCTCCTCGGCATGGGCGCGGCCGCCCTCGTCATCGAGAGTGAAGACGCCGCCCGCGAGCGGGGGATGCGCGGCATCGTCGAACTGCTGTCCTCCGAAACCCGCAACTCCGCCTTCCACGGTTCCCGCCTGGATGTTGAGCACATTCATCAGGTGCTCAACGACTTGATTACCTCCGCCGAACGCCGTTTTGGTCTCAACCGGTACGCGATGGCGCAAAATATGGTCTTCATGTCGCACGAAACTTACACCCCCGCGCGGGGTGGCAGTGCCTCGGCGGAAGTCGTCGCCCTGCGGAACACGTTCGGGCAAGCGGCGTCGGACATCGTCGTCGCCAACACGAAAGGGTTTACCGGCCACCCGATGGGCGTGGGCATCGAGGACGTGATCGCCATCAAAATTCTCGAACACGGCCTTGTCCCGCCCGTGCCCAATCATCGGGAAGTAGACCCCGATCTCGGCTCGCTCAACCTCAGCCGGGGCGGACGTTACCCGGTCATTTACGCCCTGCACCTCGCCGCGGGGTTCGGCTCCCAGATTTCCTTCGCCCTCTATCGCCGCATCCCCGGCGCGCTCGACCGCGTGGATAACAAAACCCAATACCAACACTGGCTCGACGCTCTCAGTGGCTACGATTTCGCCCAAACCGAAGTGGTCAAACGCAACCTCCGCGTGGTGGACAAAGGTGCCCCTACCCGTGCCTTTGCGGCAAGTTCCTGGCAATACGGCACCGGCCCGATGGTAAGAGTGTTCAGTGAGCAGTATTCAGTGAGCAGTGGGCAGTTACCAGTTGTGAGTAGCCAGTATTCAGTAAGGAGTAGCCAGCCCGCTCCGATTCCGGCAAACGCGAAGATTCCCATCGTTCCTCCACCGCCTACCACCCTGGAACCCCCAAAAGCTACCGTCGCCCCAGCCCCCGTCGTAGAAACTCCCAAACCCGAACCGGCGAATCAGCAAGTCAGCGAGTCGGCGACTCAGCAAGTGGCAAGTCAGCAAGTCAGCGAACCAACCAACCAACCGACCGATCAACCGACCCACCAATCCACCGACACCCTCACCTCCCGCGTCCTCGCCATCGTCTCCGAGCAAACTGGCTACCCGACTGACATCCTCGACCCCGCCCTTGATCTGGAGGCTGATTTGGGCGTAGACACCGTCAAACAAGCCGAAACCTTCGCCGCTATCCGCGCCGAATTCAACATTCCCCGCAAAGATGATCTGAAACTCCGCGACTACCCCACCCTCGCCCACGTCATCGGCTTCGTCAAAGCCAACACGCCTCACGAATCACGCATCACAGAAAGTCAGCAAATCGCAAGTCAGCCAACCAACCAACCAACCAACGAACCAACGAACCGACCAACCACCCACTCCCTCGAATCCGCCAACCTCTTCCCCCGCCGCGTGCCCACGCCTGTGCTCCGGCCTGCGCTGGGGGTCTGCAAACCGACCGGGGTCAAGCTCGACGGGAACAGCCGAGTGATTGTCGCAACGGATAATGGTGGGGTGGGCAAAGCGCTCGTCAACCGGCTCGAAAAACTGGGCGTCACCGTCCTTGCCCTCGACCCCACCGCCGACACCTTCGATGCCCAATTGCAAACCTGCGCTGAATCCCCCGTTCAAGGCGTGTACTGGCTCCCCGCGCTGGACGTGGAACCTGACCTGGCCGAACTCGACCTCCCCGCGTGGCGCGAACTCAATCGCGTGCGGGTGAAGAATCTGTACACCACCATGCGCGCCCTGTACGAAAGCGTTTCCACGCCCGGAACATTCCTTGTGTCCGCGACACGGTTGGGTGGTCTGCACGGGTACGGGGATGACGGGGCAACGGCTCCCCTTGGGGGCGCGGTGACCGGGTTCACGAAAGCGTACAAACGCGAACGCCCGGACGTCCTCGTCAAAGCGGTAGATTTTGAACCCAAAGCCGCAGGCGGTGGACGCTCCCGCAAAACCGCCCAACCCGCCGATGCCCTGATCGCCGAAACCCTCGCCGACCCCGGCATCGTCGAAGTCGGCTACCGCGGCGATGATCGTTTCACCATCACGCTCGAAGAAAGTCCGCTTGACTTAACCAACCAACCAACGAACCAACTCACCCCCCAATCCGTCTTCCTCGTCACCGGCGCGGCGGGCAGTATCACGTCCGCCATCGTCACCGACCTCGCGGCGGCGTCGGGCGGGGTGTTTTACCTGCTCGATCTTGTCCCCGAACCCAATCCCGCCGACCCGAAGATTGCACTGTTTCGGAAAGACAAAGCCGAACTCCAACGCGCCCTCATCGAAGAGATGAAAACTGCTGGAGAACGCCCCATCCCCGCGCAAATCGAAAAGCGCGTGATGGCAGTAGAACGGCTGGAAGCGGCGTTGGCGGCGATGGAAGCAGTGCGCGCCGCGGGCGGAACTGTCCACTACCACAGCGTCAACCTGCTCGATGGGGCGGCGCTGACCCGTGTCGTGGATGATATCCGCGCGCGGTACGGGAAGATTGACGTGCTCGTCCACGCGGGCGGGATCGAGATCAGCCGCGCGCTCCCCGACAAAGATCAGGCGCAGTTTGACCTCGTGTTCGATATCAAAGCGGATGGGTTTTTTAGCCTGTTGAAAGCGGCGCAAGGAATGCCCATCGGCACGACCGTCGCGTTTAGCTCCGTCGCCGGACGGTTTGGCAATGCCGGGCAGACCGACTATGCCGCCGCGAACGATTTGCTTTGTAAGCTGACCAGTAGTTTTCGCCGCACCGGAACCGCCCGGGGCATCGTCATTGACTGGACGGCCTGGGGCGGGATCGGGATGGCGACGCGGGGGTCTATCCCGACCGTGATGAAAGCGGCAGGGATTGACATGCTCCCGCCCGAATCGGGTATCCCGACCGTGCGCCGTGAACTATTGTTTGGTAATGGTGAGATCGTCGTTGGGGGCAAGTTGGGGGTGCTGATGGAGGAATGGGACGCGACGGGCGGCGTAGATTTGGAGAAGTTCAACGCCTGGATCGCGGAGAAAAAACTGCACATGGTCGGAGCGGTGAAAGCTGTCCGGTTGTACGGCGGATTGGAGGCGGAAACCCCGCTCGATCCGAATACCCAACCTTTCCTGTACGACCACGCGATGGATGGAACCCCGCTCCTCCCCGGCGTGATGGGGGTGGAAACGTTCGCGGAGTTGGCAACCGCCCTCGCCCCCGGATATGCGGTCGCCGCCGTGCAACATGTGGATTATCACGCCCCCTTCAAGTTCTACCGCATGGAACCGCAGACGATGTATCTGCGTGCGTCAGCGTACCCGGCCCCGGACGGGTTGACCGTCCGCGCGGCGATTCTGTCCAAACGGACGCTGGCAACGGGCGAAGTGCAGGAGAAGGTACACTTTACCGGCGAAGTAAAACTGCTTCCCCAAATTCCAACAATTGCCACAAGTTCCCCGAACGACCTCACTCCTAAAACCGGACAGGGGAGTATTTCGGCTGACGCCATTTATAAAGTTTACTTCCACGGCCCGGCGTATCAAGTGCTGGAGAAGGCGACGGTCGAAGGGGAGAAGGCGAGGGGCTGGTTCCCGGTAGAATTGCCGCCCAACACGGCCCCGGCGGATGTGGCAGAGGTGATGTCGCCCCGGTTGATCGAGTTGTGTTTCCAAACGGCGGGGGTGTGGCAAATCCAAACGAAAGGGGAGATGGCGTTGCCGCTTGGGATTGAGATGGTGACACGGTACGCGAAACCCGAACCGGGCACACGCTTATTGGCGGTGGTTCAGAGCTTGGGGGACGCGGAGCGTTTGGGGGGGCATGACGACGCTGGAGCGTCGTCAACAGAGAGGTTCAACGCCCAGGTGGTGGACGAGGCCGGGACGGTGTATGTGGATTTGAAGGGGTACCGGACAGTGGTGTTGCCGGGTTCGGTGAGGTTATAACTGTCGAGACCGCCAGGGGGCTGGACCCCCTGGCAAACAACGCCCGTTGAAACGGGCTGAGCCGGATTTATCCGGCGTCGTTTCTTCGCCGGGGGGTTCAACCCCCGGCGAGCCTCTGCGATGAATAGGAATTCATCGCCTGATAAGCAAAACCCGTTGAAACGGCTTGTGAATATGATTTATACCCTCCTCCAATCCTCCGCCGCCCACCCCGACCTCGCCACGGGGCGTGTTCCGTTGGGTTTACTCACCCCGGCGGAGCAGGCGGTTTTCGAGGGGTTGAAGTCGGACAAACGGCGTCGTGATTGGTTGTTGGGGCGGTGGACGGGGAAACGTCTGGTGCAGGCGCTGGCGGAAGGGTACTTCTGTATCGGGCACGGTGTCCCATTGGACGCAGTTGAGATTCTTCCTGCCGAGGATGGCGCGCCAACGGCATCACTCCTCACGAATCACGAGTCACGAATCACGCTTTCGATCAGCCACTCGCATGAGCACGCGTTTTGCGGATTGGCGGTGGGAGTTCCGTTGGGGGTGGATTTGGAACGGGTGGAGGCACGGTCGGAGGGGTTTGTACGGGATTATTTTGTCGGGGAGGAGATCGCGCTCGTGGAAGCGGTGCCCCGCGAGAGCCGGGAGGGGGTGGTGACGGCGATTTGGAGTGCGAAAGAATCGGCGTTGAAGGCGATCCGCCTGGGGTTGTCCGTGGATACGTTCGCGGTGAAGTGTTTGCCCCAGGGGAGCGGAGCCGATTGGTCGCCCGTTCTGATTGAATGGGATTTATCGAAGTTGCAACGCGCCGCCCCGGCTTTGACGGGTTGGTGGCGGGTTTGGAAAGAATTTGTTTTGACAGTGGCGATTACAAAAAGTTCCCAGGAGTTCCCCCCAATTCCGATAAGTTCCGGGGAAATGGGAATTTATGGGAGTTTGTAGGAACTCGTAGGAATTTGAAAACAAGAGGAGTTTTTATGGTCAAACCAATGGAAAACTATGTTGCTGATTTGCGCGGGCGAAAGGAAATTTCGCGCGGGACGGCGAAGGATGCCGAGGGACAACACAAAAAGGGGCGTCTGACGGCGCGGGAGCGGATTGATCTGCTTTTTGACCCTGGCACGTTTGAAGAAATTGACGCGCTGGTTCTGCCGCGCTATGAGACGTACCTGGGCGGCAAAGAGTCGCGGTATGGAGACGGCGTGATTGTTGGGTATGGGCTGATCAATGGGCGGCACGCGATGGCCGCGGCGCAGGATGCCGCGGTGATGGGTGGTTCGCTGGGGGAGATGCACGCGAACAAGATTGTGAAAGGGATGCGGATGGCGTTGGAGTATGGATGTCCGTTCATCGCGCTGAACGATTCTGGCGGGGCGCGGATTCAGGAAGGGGTGGATAGCCTGGGGGGGTACGCGAAGATTTTCGATGCCAACTGCGAGGCGTCGGGTGTCATCCCGCAGATTTCGGTTATTTTGGGGCCGTGTGCGGGGGGCGCGGTGTATTCGCCCGCGCTGACCGATTTTGTGTTTATGACCGAGAACAGCTACATGTTCATCACCGGGCCGGACGTGGTGAAGGCGGTGATGCAGGAAGAAGTCAGTTTCGACGACCTGGGCGGGGGGATGACGCACAGCCAGGAGAGTGGCGTGGCGCACTATTTGGCGAAGGATGATCAAGATTGCATCGCCCGCGTGCGTGACCTGCTCAGTTATCTGCCCTCCAATAATCAGGACGACCCGCCCTACATCCGCCCCACGGACGACCCCGCCCGGCGGTGTCCCGAACTCGAACAACTAGTCCCCACCGATCCGCACCAGCCCTACGACGTGCGCCAGGTGATCGCCAGTCTCGTGGACGACGGCGCATTTTTTGAAGTTCACCAGCTTTGGGCGGAGAATATGGTGGTGGGGTTTGCCCGGTTGAACGGGTGGGTGGTCGGATTGGTCGCGAACCAGCCGATGGTTCTGGCGGGGTGCATTGACATCAAAGCATCCATCAAGGCCGCGCACTTCATCCGCATTTGCGACGCGTACAACATCCCGATCATCACCCTGCAAGACGTGCCCGGTTTCCTGCCCGGCAAAGATCAGGAATACGGCGGCATTATTCGCAACGGGGCGCGGATGATTTACGCGTACAGCGAGGCGACCGTGCCCAAGTTGATGGTCATTTTGCGAAAATCCTACGGCGGCGCGTACTGCGTGATGAGCAGTAAAGGTCTGCGCGGCGATTTGCTCTACGCGTGGCCCAACGCCGAAATCGCTGTGATGGGTGCGGAAGGCGCGGTCAACATCCTGTTCCGCGCGGAGATCAAAGCCGCCGCCGACGCCCCCGCCCGCCGCAAAGAACTTGTCGCCGATTACGAAAAACGGTTCAACAACCCCTTCGTCGCCGCCTCCCGCGGGCTGATTGACGATGTGATCGAACCCCGCGACACCCGCCGCCAGCTCATCCGCGGCCTGGAATTAACCCTCTCCAAACGCGAACGCCACGCGCCGCGCAAGCACGGGATTTCGCCGATGTGAGAAGGGAGAGGGTAAATAAAGTAGATAAGGTAAATAAGGTAGATACCGTTCCCTATTTACCCTCTCTACCCTATTTACCCTATGTACCCTATTTACCTTATATACCCTATCTCCCCCCCCACTATGTTTACCAAACTCCTAATCGCCA
Organism: Anaerolineales bacterium; assembly: GCA_013359445.1. Lineage (GTDB taxonomy): Bacteria > Chloroflexota > Anaerolineae > Anaerolineales > JABWBV01 > JABWBV01. The sequence continues at coordinate 13,487 of JABWBV010000004.1, forward strand.
ACCGCGGAGAAATCGCCCTCCGCATCCTTCGCACCTGCCGCCAGATGGGGATTTACACGGTCACGCTGTACGACGCCGCCGACCGGGACTCCCTGCACGTCCGGCTGGCGGATGAAGCCATCCATCTCGATTCCCCCGCCGATTTTGTGGAAATCCCCAAAATGATCCGGCTCGCCCAAGAAAACGGGGTGGACGCCATCCATCCGGGGTACGGCTTCCTGGCCGAGCGGGCGGACTTTGCCCGCGCGTGCCGGGACGCGGGCCTTGTGTTCGTCGGCCCGTCGCCGGAACTGCTCGATGAACTGAGTTGCAAAGTGCCCGTTTTGCAAAAAGTACGTGAGGCCGGGATTCCGACGGTGGAATTTTCGCCGCATGTGTTTCAGCCGGGGGATGAGGATGATCTGCGCGAGGAAGCCGCGCGGATGGGGTTCCCGGTCGTGATCAAATCCTGCGCGGGGGGCCGGGGCCGGGGGGCGCGTTTCGTGCGGACCCCCGCGGGGTTGCCGGAAGCCGTTCGCTGGGCACAACGCGAGGCGCGTACCGTTTACGGGGATCAGAGTCTCTATCTCGAAAAAGCCATCGAAGACGTTCACCAGATCAACGTCCCCATCCTCGCCGATAACCAGGGCACCCTCCTTCACCTCGGCGAACGGGAAGGCTCCTTGCAATACAGCAACCGCAAAGTCCTCGAAGAATCCCCCTCCCCGCACCTGACCAACACCGTGTTTTCGCAAACAAACCGGGCGATCCTGTGGCAAACCGCGCTGGCGGTTGCCCGGCTTTTTGGCTTGCAAAACGCGGGTGCGGTGGAGTTTTTGGTGGATCAGACGGGGAATTTCTACTTCTCCGAAATCAAAGCGCGCCTGCACACCGAGCACCCCCTCACTGAAATGTGTACGGGTGTGGACATCGTGCGGGAACAGATTCGCCTCGCCGCGGGCGAACCGCTCGCACTGAAACAGGCCGACGTGCTCCCGAAAGGTTGGGCGATGCTGGCCCGGGTCCGCGCGGTGGATCCCTGGCAGGATTTCCTCCCCAGCCCGGGGCGGCTCACCCAAACTCGTCTGCCCGATGGCATGGGCGTGCGCGTGGATACCTACATTTATCCGGGGTGCAACGTCCCGGGGGATTACGATCCCCTCATCGCCAAGATTTGCGTGTGGGGCGATGACCGGGCGGAGTGCCTGGGGCGGTTGTCGGTGGCGCTAGAAGAGATGAAATTGTCCGGCATCCCCACCAATTTACCGTTGATTCAACGCGTGGCGCGCACCGAAGCGTTTCGGGATGGGCTGTACACCACCAGTTTTTTGGACGACCCTCTGCCCAACGGCATCGAATACCGCACCCTGCGCGACATGGCCGCGACTGCCGCACTTCTGTACGTGCGCCGTCGCCAAACGTTTACCCCCTCCACCCCCGCCCGGCTGGAGTCCGGCTGGCACAAACACAGTCGGAGATTGCCGGAATGAGATGATTTACCACGAAGGGCACGAAGGTACACCCAGGAAAAAAACCTTGGTGATCCTTTGAGTCTTTTGTGGTGAAAAGTCAGGTCGCTATGAGCAAAATTACTGTAAAAATTGATGAACACACATTTGAAGTCGAACTTGGCTTGGTTCCAGTGAACGGAACGGGGCTGGAAGTGCGGGTGGATGGCGAACCCTTGCAGGTGATTGTTCCCAACCTGGGCGATCCCACCGAAGCGATTGACTGGGTCATCGTGGGAGGCCGCCCCTACGAAATTTCCGCCGACCCCGATCTGCGCTGGATGCGGTCCTATCACGGCCTGCACAAACTGGAGATTCACGACGCCGAAACCTCCACCAGCCGCCCACGAAGTGGCGATGGCCGGATCAAAGCCCCCATCCCCGGTCAGATCACGCTCATCCTGGCTCAAGTGGGCGAGCGCGTAGTTGCCGGGCAGGCGTTGATGATCCTCGAAGCGATGAAGATGGAGAACCAAATTCGCGCCCCGTTCGATGGGGTAGTGCGGGCGATTCCGGTGTCTCCGGGGCAGGTGGTGAAGTTGCGGGAGGTGTTGGTGGAGGTGGAGTGAGAAAAAGATTAGCCCGAAAAAAAGGGTGAAAGGGGAATGTACATTCCCCTTTCACCCTTTTTTTCGGGGAGTATTCTCTCTAAGCCTGAACTGTTACCCAGTTTTTTAGCTCGTTTACCGGGGGAATTCTCCTAACTTGTGAAACAAAACAAAGGGGGTAGAATAATATTGACTCACCCCTGACATTTTCCCGCCTCCCGTCTCGATTACAATGTCCTTCACTTACGCTTATTGAGGTCATCTACGTGAAGCCGAACATTACTGAACTCGAAAATCAGCTTGAAAATGCCCCGGATCAAAAAGCCCGGATTGATCTTCTCAACGAGCTTGCCTGGGCGATCCATTTGGACGACCCAACGAAGGGGCGGGAATTGGCGGAACTGGCCTGTGAATTGTCTTTGAACGGTCAGTTTGAGCAGGAGCCGTATTTGGTAGGGCAGGCCGAGAGTCTTCGATGCCTTGCGGCGTTGAACAATGATGCGGGCCAATATGATAAGGCTCTATCTCAAGCCTTGCAGGCGTTGGAATTTCTAGAAAAAATCCCGGATGATTCGAAAATCCGCACCCTTAGGATCGGTGTCCTGGGAATTGTCAGTTGGACATATCGCTGTTTTGGGGATTATGGGATTGCCGCAGAGACGGCCATGAAATCTCTAAAACTTGCTGAGTCCATGGGGAGTCGACGCCTTGAGGCCGCGATGCTGAATAACCTCAGCGTGATTTATGCCGAGGCCAACGATCTCCCTTCGGCCCTCGAAATCGGTCTGAAAGTCCTGCAATACAACCGCGAAGCGGGGGAAGTGTGGGGGGAAAGTATCGCGTGGAATAATCTGGCCATGACCTATCTTGAATTGGGCGATGGGGTGAAAGCCTTAGCGGCCTGCGAGGAAAGTATCCGCGTGGCTCGTGAAAATGGCGCGGAAAGCCTGGCTTTAACCGCCCTGACAACGAAGGGGGAGGTTTATTTGGGGATAAAAGATTTTATAACCGCAGAAACCTGCTTATTGCAAGCTTTAGCATTATCCCGCGAACTCCATGCAGGCTCCGATGAACTTCAATGTTTGCTGAATCTGGGGAAAGTTTATCAGTCCCAGCAAAATGATGAAGCGGCACAGTCCGTGTTGGTGGACGCGTTAGCCCTCAGTCAAGCCTCCAATGATCGGCGTGGGGAGTATCAATGTCATCATTTATTGTCCGAAGTGTACGAAAAACGCCAGGAATTTGAAATCGCCCTCCAGCATTTTAGACAATTCCATGCGTTAAAAGAAACGGTCTTCAATGAAGGTACCGTGAAACGCCTTGCCGGGTTAAAAGTGCTTCATCAAGTTGAAACGGCCAAACGAGACGCCGAAATTCACTTCCTGAAAACCATCGAATTGAAACGAGAGATCGAAGAGCGCAAAACCTCGCAAGCGAGCCTGGAAAAATTAGCCAGCATTGATCCGTTGACGGGCGTCCTCAACCGGCGCGAATTTTTTAATTGTGGCGAACGAGAAGTCGCAAACGCCACCCGGACAGGGCAACCGCTCTCGGTCATCTTGGTTGATCTGGACCACTTCAAACAAGTTAACGATACTTATGGGCACGCCGTTGGCGATCAGGCTCTCATCCTGACCACCCACATCGTCCGAGAAAACCTGCGCCAAAATGAGGTTTTAGGCCGCTATGGGGGCGATGAATTCGTCATCTTGTTACCGGGGAGTGGTTGCGTCCAGGCGCAACACATCGCAGAGCGCTTATATGGGAAAATCGCTTCGCAGGAGATCGCCACGCCCAAAGGCCCCATCGTGATTACCCTGAGTCTGGGGATTGCCGAACTTAGTCAGACCGGAGATAGCAGGCTGGAAACGCTCCTGGCCTTTGCTGATCAAGCACTATACGAGGCCAAACGGGCGGGCCGGAGCCGGTTAGCGGTGTACACCCCCTCCCTTTCCTGACCCCGGCAAACACCCGGACGCCAGGCTTCATCCTTTACCCCGTTGGGGAAATTGTCACTTGGACATGTCACTTCCCCGCAGAAGACGCCTTCGATTGGATTTTTGGGGATATTTTCGGCGATTTTGCAGGTTCGCAAGCAAGAGTTGAAAATAGCCATTGATCAGGGCATCGAGAATGTTGAGCCATCCACGAACCCGAAAGCGGAGGCGTTTCAGGGAGGGGACGGTATTCAGACTTCGTTCCCGGTGATGGATCACAGCCTCGCCCGGATGCAGGCGACACTCATAGCCAAAACGTTTGAGCTTGAGAAACAGGTCAGGTTCTTCGCCATAAAGAAAATATTTTTCGTTTAGTTTGCCAACGTGCATAAAGGCGGATTTTCGGATGAGTAAACAGCCTGCGTTAAGAAAAGTGACAGGTCGCGGCGTCGGATCGGGGTGGCCCCAATGGAAACGGTGGGCGAGGAAAATCCGTAAGGCGGAAGGGGCGATGTAGGACCAGGTGAAGTTTAAGGAGCGTGTTTCCCCTGTTTGTTTAAATTGTAAGGGCGCGGCAACGGCGATCCGAGGCGAGGGGGCAAGGCAGGCCAACAATGCTGGGAAGAGAGTCGGGCTGGGGATGTGGATATCTGGGTTGAGCAGGAAGACAAAGTCGGTGGGGCACAAGGCGATCCCCTGGTTGACCGCACGTGCGTAGCCGATGTTTTGAGCGTTTTCGATGAGTTGAACCTCGGGGAATTGGGCGCGGACGCGTTCAACGGTTTGATCTTGGGAGGCGTTATCAATGACAATGGTGCGGGGTGGGTGAGGATAAGAACGAAGATCGGTGAGCAGAGTGGAAATTTCGTCTTCACTGTTGTAGGTCACAATCAGTGCGGTAAAGGCGGGGGCAGTTTTTTCAGCGGGCGTAGGTTTGCGAGCATGGATTTTAATAGGATTCATGGCAAATCTCCTTCGGGATGCGAGCGGGTTGGATATGGATGTCCCGAACTTCGTCGCTTTCCGAGAATTCTGTTCGCTTCAGGGGTGTTAAGCCGGATAACGACTATTTTAACCTGCATAATTCGTAAAGGAAGTTGTTGTGGGGTTGTTACAGAGCTTCCTACTTTTGGGGAATAATTACTTGATACGTGCGTAAGCCTACAAAACCTCATTTTTCGGAATCTTTTACATGGGTGAATAATTACAAAAATATCTCGTTAGGGGGATGTTTAAGGATGAGACCATTAAAACGCGAAAAAGTTTCACCCTGTTTTTTTTGTTCTCCCGGAATTAACGGGATGGGAACCCGAAAATTGAAGGTATTGGGGGATATTTATCTCCTAATACCTTCAATTTTCGGCATATTTCCCGTCAACAACGGGGGGAGCCTATTTATTTGGGTTTATGGATTTGGCTGGAGTTAAGCGAAGGTTGGGTGGCGGTGATCCCCTAAACCCGCACGTGGGGGGAAAGTTGAGCGAGCTCACTTTGAATTTTCCGAATCAACACGGAGTTGCCGCGCTCTTCACCGACCGCGTCCCGTTGCCGTTTTTTGTGGGCCAATTCCGCACACAAGTGATAGAACTTGTGGGTATTGCCATATTGACCGGAAAACAGGCTATTCATGCGCGCCAGGCTCATTAAGAACGCGGAACAAGCGGTGTCATATTGTTGTTTTGTGATGATGTTTTGGGTTACTTCTTCGCGCAGGTAAGTTTTCAGGTAGTGTTGTTCCCGGAAGATCGCGACGAGAATCAGCACAAACATGAAAAACCAACCCGTCCAATCAATCATACTGCCGAGAAAAAAGCCTTCGACGTCGCCAATTAGATCGCCCGCCATCCCGGCAAAGGTATTGTGAAAGGAATGGGTGAGGACCGCCAACGTCCACCCCGCGACGGGGGCGGCAAGTTTCACCAACATATTCCGGTTTAGCCGGGCAACAGCCAGGCCAATCCCGATGAAGGCGGTGTAAAAGGGGTGTTGCCATCCGACAATGATATTGCGAATGCAGGCGAGAATCAGAACCCCTTCAACGCCCGATTCCTGGTAACCGTAACTGAAAATGTAATAGGAGTTTTCTGTGGCCGCGAATCCCAGGGCGGCAATTCCCGCATACACAATCCCATCCAAAATGCTGTCAAATTCGCGACGGAAAGCGAGGAAAACGCTCAAAACCGCCAGCCCTTTTAACGTTTCTTCTACCAATGGTGCGCTAATGGATGCAGTAGCGAAATCGGTGGCCGCTTCATCCCCTGTGACTAAAAAGACGCTGATCCCGAACAGCGTATTGATGATAAACGCGCCCCCCGCCGCGACGACTGCCCCCCAAATGAACACGCCCCCCAACAAGATAACCGGTTCCTTTTCGTACCGATCCAGCCAGTAAACAAACGTGGCGTACACAAACGCGGGAATAACCCCTAAAAAGAGCGAAATAATCACGCCCATTCCATCCTCCATATCCAAAAATTGGGTACTCACCAAGCGTAGCGCAGGTGGGGCGGACGTGTAAAAAGCTTAGTCGAATCAGACGCATCTTCACACGTCCCCCCCATCTTTGTTTGGCCTTTGTGAGTAATGATAAAAGTTTGGTAATTACTCAGGCTTAGAGAGAAGATTTCCCGAAAAAACAGGGAACAAGGGGATGTACATCCCCTTGTTCCCTGTTTTTTCGGGAGAAACTCTACCCTGGTTGAATAGTTACAAAATTTGATACGCTGGTAAAGGTTAGCCTAAAGAAGAAGCACGCTGTTGCAAATGTAACGCAGACCGGTGATAGCGCGCCCCTAACGGATCGCCGCCCAATTGGGCCACCACTTCATCCGGGCGTCCGGTGGCGGCATCTTGTGCGCGTAAGGTCATTTTGAGCCGTTGGCATCCGTCCGTGTCAAGAGTCAGGGGTTCGAGGGTGAGGATGAGCGGGCGTAAATCGTATTTTTTCCCTTTGCGTTCGCGGGGCAGACTTTCGGCGGCCAGGAGGGCGTCGATCCGTTGGGCTAGTTCAGGGATGACATCAAACAGGGTCACGACATATTCTCCGGCAACGACAAGGTTTTGGGCTTTGGGTGCGGAGGGGTCCAGTTCTTCTACGGTGAGCAGGCGTAAACCCGGTGGGGCCGCTCGGTGGATCGCGGCTTCGATCTCTTCGAGGGGGAGGGTTTCGTTTAACCAGAGGTCGGCCAGTTCGCAATCGCTGGTACAACCGAGCGGAAGGGCGCCTGCCATGACCAGCTTGGGCCGGCGGGTAAAGCCTTCGCTAAAGGTGATGGGTAAGCGGGCGCGCATCAGGGTGCGGTACAGGGTGCGTTGAACGTCCAGGTGTCCGGTGAACCGCATTTCGTTGGTCTTTGCGTATAGTAAGCGTAGTCTCATTTAATCTCCGGCGATTAGTACATCCTCAAGTTTAATGCTCACCGGTTTCTCCTTCACAGCCACAGGCATAAATTTTTCATTTCGTCCCACGACGTTGACGCGTTTGTTGGCGACTTCCGGGCATTGCCAGTGTTCGCCGGGGGTTTCGCGGCGGAGTTGGGAGAAGACGGGGAGGATGCCGCAGGCAAAACACTGATTGCGGCAGTCGATGCGCGTGCGGCCTGCGAGGCTCCAGAGGTAGTCCTCCGTCAGGAATTTTTTCTTCATAGAGGTGGAGACGTGTTCCCAGGGGAAAACTTCGTCGAGGGGGCGGGGGCGGTGGGTGTAAAAGTCGGGGCTGAGGCCGGTTTCTTCAAAGGCGGAGAGCCACCGTTCGTAGTCGAAGTACTCGTACCACGCGTCGAATTTGGCGCCCCGTTGCCACGCGCGGTAGATGACTTCGGCCAGGCGGCGGTCCCCCCGCGAGAGGGCGGCTTCGAGCATGGTTTCTTTGGGGTTGTTCCAGTTGAGTTTTAGCCCTTTGCCAACCATGTTTTTTCTCAGGTAGTCTTGTTTGGCGTATATCTGTTCCATTGTGTCACACGGCACCCACTGGAAGGGGGTTTGGGGTTTGGGGACGAAGGTGCTGACGCCTGCCGTGAGGGTGGCACGTCCCCCGATCACTTTGCGCCCTTCGTTGAGGACTTGTTTGCACAGTTTGACAATGGCTTCGACATCTTCCATGGTTTCGGAAGGGTGGCCGATCATGAAGTAAAGTTTGATTTGGGTATAGCCGCGTGAGTATATTTCGCGGGCGGTTTCCAGTAATTGTTCGGTGCTGACCGGTTTGTTGATGATCTCGCGCATTCTTTCCGTTGCGGCTTCGGGGGCGAGAGTGAAGCCGTGGCGGCGCGGGTCTTTGAGCGCGTCCATGAGGGCAATCGACATGGATTCGATGCGGAGCGAGGGTAGGGAGATGGACAGGCCCCGGCTGGCGAACCGATCTCCCACGGCTTGGACCAGGTCCACCACATAGGTATAGTCGGAGGAAGAAAGGGATAACAGGCCGACTTCTTCAAAACCGGTGTAGTTGAGGGCTGATTCGATGGCTTCGCAGACTTCTTCCACGGTTCGTTCGCGCACGGGGCGGGTGATCATGCCTGCGTGGCAGAATCGACAGCCGCGGGTGCACCCGCGCATAATTTCGATGGGGATGCGGTTGTGGGTTACTTCGACGTAGGGGACGATGAAGCGGGTGGGGGGCGGAGGTAGTTGGGCGACGATGCGTTTGACGATGGGGTGCTGGGCTTCTTCGTACAGTTTTTCCAGGCGGGAGAAGGTGCCGTCTTCGTTATAGTGGGCTTCGTACAATTGGGGGACGTACACGCCCCAGATTTTTGCCAGTTCGCGCCAGAGGGTCAGGCGCGGCGCCCCGCTTGCCTTCCAACGTTGATGGGTTTCGAGAATCTCGACCATTACTTCTTCCCCTTCGCCAATGGCAAACGCGTCGATAAACGGCCACATCGGTTCGGGGTTGAACGTGGAATGGCCTCCAGCCACGATCAGGGGATCGGTGTCCTCGCGGTCGGCAGAAAAGAGGGGAATGCCTGCCAGATCAAGGGTGTTGAGGACGTTGGTGTAGAGGGTTTCGTAGGGGAGCGAGAATCCGATGATGTCGAATTCTTTGAGGGGGTGTTTGGTTTCGAGCGAGTAAAGGGGAATCTGATGTTCCCGCATGACCGCTTCCATGTCGCTCCAGGGGCAAAAAGCTCGTTCGGCCAGGGTATCTTCGCGGCGGTTGAGCAAATCGTATAAGATTGCCAGGCCCAGGTTAGACATTCCCAGATCATACAGATCGGGAAAGATCAGGGCCACTTTACTTTGGGTGTGTGCCCAATCTTTGACGATTTGGTTGTATTCTCCCCCTGTATAACGGCCTGGTTTTTGCACACTAAACAAGAGCCGGTCTAATTTTTTTTGAATTTCGTTTGGTTTCATCATATCCTCGTTTTGAACCTACTCAAGATAAAGGTTAGCCCTTTTTGGGGAGTTAACTTTCTTAGTGAACATCCAGAAATGACTTCCTTGCTCTTGCCGGATTGCCAAATCCGGCAGGGTGGAATTTGGCAATCCCCACCGAGCAAAAGGGGAAGTTTTTTAGGCGATTACTTAGCTTGAGCAATTACCTCGTTTTTTGTTTTACTACTCGTGGTGAAAAGACCATTATATCAGACCCTGATGGGAACTTTTTTTCCTGGGCATACGTTCTATACCAGACATCTGAAAACTCATCATTTTGAAAGGAGAACCCCCATGAAAACCCAGTTTACATTTTTTATGTTGATTTTTGCCCTTGTCCTGGCCGCATGTACCCCTGCCGCCCCAATCCAACCCGAGCGGGCGACGGGCACCCCGCCCAGTTTTTCCTCCGCCCAGGATGACCAAACGGAAACGGAAGGCGATTTCCCTCGCCCGGAAGTTGCCTGGAATCATGATCCGAACACGCTCATTATTTCTGGGACGTTTTGTTGTGGCTTTACCACGCCTCTGGTCCCGCTCAACTACATTCCTGACTTTCAGGTTTGGGGAGATGGGCGTTATGTATGGGTGGTGTATAGCAGTGACAACACATCTCGCCAGGTGATGCAAGGCCAACTGACCGAAGAGCAACTGACCACGCTCCTCCAAAAAATGGTGGATACCGGTTTCTTCGGCTGGGAAGATCGGTACGCCAATGAAATGGTCGCTGACCTCGCAGACAAATGTATGACCGTCCATTTGGAGAGTGCCAGCAAGACCGTCTGCGAATATGCCGAAGGTGCCCCCGAAGCTTTCCACACCTTTTACAATAACTTTGCAAAAGGCAACGAGGTGGCCGGAACCGAATATCTTCCGACACAGGGTTTTCTGACCGCCATTGAATACGGTCGGTTGGCACGCCCCATTTCCGAAGATGATATTATCTGGCCGAATGAAAAACTTTTCTCCCTTGCCACGGTGGTTGAAGAAGGCCAATGGGTGGAAGGGGAAGCCCTCCTCCTGGCCTGGCAGGCGGTCAACAAAGACCCCTGGGGTGGCACAGTGACCGATGGGACGGTGTTTTACGGCGTGGCGATCCAAATCCCCGGCCTGAGCATGAACCAACCCGTGGTTAAAGCCCCCTAAGGCGCCCGAAATCTGGTGGCGATATCGAAAAGCCCCCGCCGCCTTCAAAATTTCGAGCACTTCACACCAAAAACGGTACACAAAGCCTTAACAGACACAAAAAAATCCCTGGTTTACCAGGGATTTTTTTAATCACGTTTTATCAGAAGGGTTCGCGAGGTTTTCCAACCATCCCTTCAAAATCTCCAAATGTTTCTGTTTCCCCTCATCCCGCAAGGTGCGCGCCGCTTGGGTAAAATACCGGTGACCGCGTAAAAATCGGATTTGTTCGTTGTACCAACCTTCATCGGTGATGTGTTCCCCGCGCAACATGCGTTCCTCGCGCAGTTTGTTGCCCCGTTCAAAAAAATCGGCGCGCCCCAACGAGTCCAGGTCTGCATCGGCTAAAATTTCTTCCATCAAATTTTTGGGTGATTGGGGCAGACGCGTCGCCATGATCATCCCTGAAATGGCGCGAATGGCCTCCTCTGAAAATCCGAACTTGGGCAAATATTTCTGCACCACCTGCACCCCCGCCAATTCATGTTCACGATATTGAACCAAAAAGCCAGCATCATGATAAGCCGCCGCGACTTCGATCAGATGAATATCCTGCTCACTCAACCCAATCCATTCTCCCAATCGACGCGTTGCAGGAATGACATCATCACGAGTATGATAAAGGCTATGATAAGTCAACTCTGGCGAAAGGTCTTCCTCCAATCGCTTCAGGATAAAGGCGATCGCGCCCTGATAATCAGATTTTTTCATTTCTCCACATTCCATCTTCCTCAAAAGGTTTGTCTATTTTACTATTAACTCCTTTTCGTGCTACCTACCAAATCTTATTTTTTAGCGCCATTATTAACAACCCAAATGAACCTCAGCACCCAAGTCCTCCGCCTTTCCAAACGCTTTCGCACCTACGAACCCGACCTCTTCGCGTTTGTTCCCGAAGAAAATCGGTTTTCCCGCTTATTGCAAGATGCCCAAAGATTAGAAGAAAAATATCCCGACCCGGAAAACCGCCCCCCGCTGTTCGGCGTATTTCTGGGCGTCAAAGACATCTTCCACGCCGCGGGCTTCCCGACCCGCGCGGGCACCGCGTTACCCCCGGAAATTCTCACCGGCCCGGAAGGGGACGCGGTCGCGCGGCTCAAAGCGGCAGGCGCGCTCATCGTGGGCAAAACCGTCACCACCCAATTCGCATACTTTGCCCCCGGCCCCACGCGGAACCCCCATAACCTCGCCCACACCCCTGGGGGGTCCAGTTCCGGCTCGGCGGCGGCGGTCGCGGTGGGGCTGTGTGACATCGCCCTCGGCACACAAACGATTGGGTCCATCAACCGACCGGCGGCGTTTTGCGGCGTGGTGGGGTTCAAACCCACATACGACCGCATCCCCCGCACAGGCGTGATTCCCCTTTCGCCCTCGGTAGATCATGTGGGGTTATTTGGCAAAACCGTTCAACTTGTGGAAGACGCTGTGCGCGTATGTTGTGACACCTGGCATCCGCCGACAGGTGAACTTCCCAAGCCTGTTTTTGGTATTCCTGAAGGGCCGTACCTCGCCCGCACAGAACCCGAAGGCCTTGCATATTTCCACGCCACAGTCGCCCGTCTCGAACAAGCCGGATTCACGGTCCGCCGCGTCCCCGTCATGCCAGATTTTGACGCCATAGCTCAAGCCCACAATGCCATCGTTGCTTTTGACGCGGCCCGTGTCCATGCCGCATGGTACGCCGCGTACCCCACACTATACCACCCCAAAACCGTCGAACTCCTCGCCCGCGGCCAGCAACTCTCCCCGGCAGAGTACGAAAGCGCGTTAGCCAGCCGCACCCATTTGCGCGAAACCCTCGCCGAACACATGACCGCCCACAGCATCGATCTCTGGCTGTCCCCTTCCGCCCCTGGCCCGGCCCTCCGCGGCCTCGAAAGCACCGGTAACCCGGTGATGAACCTACCCTGGACACACGCTGGCCTCCCTACCCTCACCCTGCCCACGGGAAAAAATTCAAAAGGCCTTCCTTTGGGTTTGCAACTAACGAGCGGTTGGTACAAAGACGAACAACTGCTTCACTGGGCAAAAAATTTAGCCAATCTCTTATAGGAAAAAGGAACTCACATGACCACTCCCCTCTCTGATCGCTGGAAACTTCGCTATCGCGCCCCACGTGTGGCAAACTGTCAAATCGCCAAACACGCCCCCACCCGCGGCGTCATTGGCTCCAACCAATCCGGGTTATTCCAACTCTACGCGTGGGACGTGCCAACCGGACAAACGCGCCAGCTTACCCACAAAGCTGGCGGGCAAATTGCCTACACCTTTTCCCCGGATGGCAACTACCTCTATTTCCTTCAAGATGAACATGGCAACGAACTCGGACATTTTGCCCGTTTCCCCTACGCTTCCACGCTCGAAGCCGGCCCCGTCGAAGACCTGACCCCCGACCTGCCGAAATACTCCCCCGCGGGGAACTGGCTCAGTCGTTCGGGGCGGGTGTTTGGCTTCACCGCTGGGACGCAAGCAGGCTTTGACACGTATTTGATCGAGCTGGGCGCAGATGGTTCGATTGGCGCACCGCGAAAAATCTTCCACAGCCAACCCCTGGCGTTTGGCCCGGTGCTTTCGTATGATGGCGACCTGGCCGTGATGCAAAGCACCGAAAAATCGGGCAAACCGGAATTTTGCCTGATCGCCCTCGATGCCCAAACCGGTGAGCGGATCGCGGAGTTATGGGATGGGGAGAATACGAGCATCGATGCCCTTATGTTTTCCCCGGTGCCGGGCGAGGCGCGCTTTCTGGCGCGGTCCAACCGTTCGGGCACGGAAACGCTCCTGATCTGGAACCCGCGTACGGGGGAGCGGACGGATTTGGTTTTTCCGGGTGTGCAGGGGTCGGCAAATGCACTGGATTGGACGGATGACGGGCGAATACTGTTCCGCACGTTTAACCAGGCTGTCCAGCAGTTTTATGTGTTTGATGAGAAAAGCGGGATGGTGACGAAACTCGATCACCCCTCGGGGACGTTATTCGGATCATTTTTTGCTCCCACGGGCGAGATCTTTGCCCAACTGGAAGATGCCGCACACCCGACGCGGTTGGTGGCGTTGGACGGGCAAACAGGGAAATATGTGCGGGATGTGTTATCCGCGGGAGAGGTTCCGGTGGGGCACGCGTGGCGGTCGGTTTCGTTCCCCTCTTCGGATGGGGCGTCCGTGCAAGGGTGGTTGGCGACCCCGGATGGCGAGGGGCCATTTCCGACGATTGTGGATATGATCGGCGGGCCGGGCGGGGTGCAGGCGAATTCGTTCAATCCGGGCAGTCAGGCGTGGGTGGATCATGGGTTTGCGTTTTTGTCGGTCAATTACCGGGGGTGTTCGTCCTTTGGCAAAGAGCATGAGACGAAAATTTTTGGGAATCCGGGGTATTGGGAGGTGGAGGATTTGGTGGCCGCGCGGCAGTGGTTGGTGGATCAGGGCATTGCCCATCCTGAGCAGGTGTTTTTGACGGGGTGGTCGTATGGAGGGTATTTGACGTTGATGGGGGTGGGGGCGCGGCCTGAGTTGTGGGCCGGGGGTATGGCAGGCATTGCGATTGCCGATTGGCGTGTGCAGTGGGAGGATACCGCGCCGATGTTGCGCGGATATCAGGAAGCGCTTCTGGGCGGGACGCCGACCGAAAACCCCGAACAATATGCCAAAAGCTCGCCGATTACTTACGCCGAACGGGTGAACGCGCCGGTGTTGATCATTCAGGGGCGGAACGATACGCGGACCCCTGCGCGGCCTATCGAAATGTACGAGCAGAAGTTGCAGGCGTTGGGCAAAAACATTCAGGTGGTCTGGTTTGAGACTGGACACGGGGGCAGTTTTATGGATGTGGAGTTGGGGGTGCGCCATCAGGAGCGGATGTTGGATTTTGCTCATCGGGCGTTGGACGCGCCAGGTATATAACAGAGACGAAAAAGAGGGAGGCCGAAGCCTCCCTCTTTTTTTTTATGCCTCCTCAGCTTTTGGCGGGAAATATGCCGAATTTTGAAGGGGTTGGGGTACGTCTCCCACCCCCTTCAAAATTCGGGTTCTCATTCTGTTAATTCCGGTAGAGCCTTTTTAATTCACCAAGCTTTAATCGTAGGGTTTGGGAGATTGTTTAGAATGGGAGCATGAAATTTCGTTTCTCCGTTTTGTGTGTGTTCGGGGTCGCGCTTGTGTGGGGGGCGTTGCCCCGCGGGGTTTGGGCGAGCACGGTGCCCTTCAGGGGGTTTGTGCCCCTGGAGGATCAGGAGGTGATTCGGCGGTTGCAATTCCCGGATGAGTTTCCCCCGGAATTGATCTTGCCCGATCTGCGGACTTTGCCCCCGACGGAACTCCAACTTGAAATTTTGCGCGGGCTAGGGATTACGCGGGTGCGGTTTACCAACACGATTTGGAACAGCGGCCCCGGTGATCTGGAAATGCGCGCGGCGCCATTCCCCCTGCCGGGCGCGGTGCAGGTCTCGCAGGTGATTCCTCGTTCCGATGGGACGCTGGTTTTCCAAAATGCCGGGGTGTTTGATTATCACGATGTGCATGAGCACTGGCATTGGGAGGGGTTTAGTATTTATCAGGTCTGGTCATTGACGCCCTTCGGGGCGCTCGATCAGGTGGTGGCGTCGAGCGATAAAGTGGGGTATTGTTTGTTGGACATGGCTCCATATCCCGGCATGGACGCGCCACCCTTCCCGGAGGGGATGGCTCCCGCATCTTTGCCACAATATGGGGGTTGTGTTTGGACGCGCCAGGGGATTTCGGCGGGGTGGATTGACGCATACCAGTCGTATATCGGGGGGCAGTTTGTGATTTTGACGGGGTTGCCTGATGGGGTGTATGCCTTGCAGTCGATTGTGGACCCGCTGAATATTATCGAGGAAGGGGATGAGACGAATAATGGGGCGCTGGTGTATTTTCGGTTAGCGGGGGAGGCGTTGGAGGTGTTAGGGACGAGATATTTCCCACCGGAGAAAAGTCAAACGCCGCGATAAGAAACTAATCTTCTTTTGTGACTCTCGGGCGCACGATTTTTTCGGCCTTGATTGCCATGTCTACTAATAAATCCAACACCGCGTGAAGATAGGCCATATCACTAATTTTCCCAGGCTGGTAAAAACGCAAGCGTTTGTTGCGGAGAGTCAATTTCATTTCGCGAGTGTTTTCAACCATTTCTCCTAATCTTTGTTGAATGCTTATGTCTTCCAAAAGTTGAGAGGCAAAGGTTTCCGATGAAGTTCTTACCCAACAGAGCCGATTAAGGTTGTCATTTTCGGTTTGAAACTCTAGCAAATGTTCATCTCCAGGTTCGTAGATCAGTTTTTCTCTTGGCGTGAAGAATTTTTTTCTTTGGAGTTCAAGATTGTTTTTACCAATTTCCCCACCTGAAAAAGTAACTATGATTTCAGTATAGGTAGGTACAACCCCCCCACTCCGCTGAGTCGAAGAAGGAGCATCAAAAAGGTTAATTCTGATGGATCGCCCTCGATAATCGGCTGAAATTACGGGGGTTTTAAAAAAAGGGACTCCTGTGGATTCGAGCCGATAATAAAACCCCATTTGTTTGGCGAATTTCTCTCATGCGTTTTTGCTTCGTTGCCCAAAGAGTAAATCCGCTCCAAAAGCTAAGGCTAAAAAGGTGAAGGCGAATTGGGTTGTGACAATTTCCTCATCCAATTTATACGCCTGCATCATGGCAACGATGATGACTGTAAGGATGAAGAGAATAAACAGGTAAGTGAAGAAACCGATTCCCCTTGGCTTTGGTATGTTGCGATTTTGTTGACTTTTGTTCATTGCCTGTTCTCGACCCTAATCTCTATTTGAACGTATTTCCAGTTCTGTCGATTCAACCATTGTGCGTGTTTGAATTTCCTCTTGGGTATGCGGCGAGGAGATGCGGTGGTGTCCATCTTGGGTTTTAGGATTTTTGATGAGCGACTCGTTCAATTTGCTGGGTGATTTCGATGAGCCAATCAATGACAGCCTTTAAGTAGGCAACGTCATAATTCCAAAAACCTGCTTCATAATAACTTAGACGGTTATTGAATAAAGTAAGATTCATCTCATCAACTCCCGTTGCGACTTCTTCCAATCCCTGACGGATCATAACGGGCTTAAACACCTGTTGGGCAAAATCAAGAGGCTGAGATTGAATCAACAGCAAATTGTTCAGCTTTGTTTCTCCTATTTGGGCATAAGGAATTCCTTTTGATGAATGGATGTTATGCTGTTTTTTGATATGGTCAAACCAATCCTTCTTTTCAACTCGCAAATGTTGGTTTGCGAGTGAGATCGTATGGGCAACTTGAATCCTTGTATACATGACTCTCCCCAAACCATAAAAACCATGAACCCTGTCTACTTTGATTGAGTATCCTCGATAATATCCAGTAAGTCTGGGATTTCTTGGGTTTTTGGCCAAAGGTCCAAAATGATAATCTAACACAATTTCTTGAGCCAGTTTTTTCCAAACATGTCGCCATATCCAACGGTTATAAATTGAATATCCTACAACAAGACCGATAAAACCGAAGAAAAAAAATCCACCCCATGATGTGGTTGATTGACGAGAAAAAATGGCACCTGCAAAGAAAAATAGTGGCATCAGAACTGCAACGACAACCTCTATCAAACTATATCGTTGCTTAGGAATTATGCGATTTTGAGGAACTTGTTCCATCCTTTTACCACCTGAAATATCATTCAGTCTCATTCATTCCAATATTACTTACTACTTACTGTTCACTGCTAACCCGCGTATCTGCTCCCTCTCCTGCTCCCGATACCCCACCGAATTATACGAACAAAACGGAATCATCCGCCCGTCGGGAGTCAAAAACTCCACACAACACTTCATCACATTCTTGATATTGAACGTCCACGGATCCATAAAATCCCGGGTATTCACCATAAACACATGCCGCGCCAGATCACGCGGGGTGTGATCACTGAGCGGCAGGTGCGAATGACAGGAACTACACCGGCTGGCGGCAAAGGACTCGAGTTGGGGTGCGTTCGGGTTGGAGCCATTGGCCTCCACCGCGTGCATCACCTTCTGCGCGTCCCCATCCGACCCCACCTTCGCGGATGAACTCCACAACATTTCCAACGTCCGCAACAAATCATCGCTCAACGCGGGCATCGTCCGATTCTTCAAATAGTTCAGATAATAGCCCATATCCAAGACCCGCGGAATTGGCGTCACGGTGTCCCCGTCAATCATCGCATACGTCACAAAGTTGCACGTCGGCATACAACACGGTACGGGGACAAAATCTTTCAGCTTGAACAGGCCGTTCGTCTGAATTTCGAGATGTTTCAACACGTCCGGGATCGTCATCCGCGTCATCGGATCGGCGGGGACGTGGCGCTGGGCGCGGAACGCGGGCTGAAAGTTGACCCCAAACACGGCGGGATGCCGCAAACCGAACTCGACGATGGGGCCGATCTCATACTCGTTCACCCCCCGCTCGATGGCGGCCACCAGTACCGCGCGGACATCCGCCTCCGCCAACCGGTCGAGGGCGCGGAGCTTTTCGTCGATCAGGTTCGCCCGCCCGCGCAGGGTCTCGTTCGTCCGGGCATCGAACCCGTCGAATTGCAGATACACGTGCGGTTTCAGCTCGCTCAGTCCGGCCAGGAATTTGTCGTCGCGGGCGATGCGAATCCCGTTCGTGTTCAGCATCACGTAGTTGATCCCCTTGTCTTTCGCCAGTTGGATGAAGTCCAAAATCTGCGGATGCAGGCTCGGTTCCCCGCCTGAAAATTGCACCACTTCCGGGTTGCCCTCTGCCGCGATGAACTTGTCCAGCATAAAATTGACCTGCTCGAATGTCAGTTGAAATCCGTCCTTTGCCAGGTGCGTGCCGGAGTTGGCGAAACAAAGGGGGCAATCCAGGTTGCAGGCCTCGTTGACTTCGATCAGGGCGAGGCAGGCGTGCTGTTGATGATCGGGGCACAGACCGCAATCGTAGGGACACCCATCCCGAACCTCGGTGGCGAATTCGAGGGGGAGCGTGCCCGGTTTGTTGAACGGGGCAATATCTACGTACAGTTGCGCGTCCCCAAAGTACAATGCCTCAAACTTCCCGTGTTCGGGACAGCGTTTGCGGATGTACACTTTTCCGTCTCTTAGCAGGATGTGCGCGTCAATCACCCGGCGGCATTCCGGGCAAATGGAACGGGTGAACTCCCAAAAGATTTCCGGGCGGTCTTGTTTTTGAATATTGATCATGTGGGATTATTGATTAATGGACCCAAGTACGACAAAACATGCCGCGGTGGCAATGATGCCCAGGCAAATGGAAATGAACAAAACCACCCCAAAAGCCGCCAACATGCCCATCGCGATTTGTGAGCGCGTGAAGGCAAAATAAACCATCAACCCAATGTTGATGACAAACGGCAAACATGACACCAGCAGGCTCAAGGAATTCATAATCGTGGTGCTGGTTTCAAAATCTACATTGGAGGCCAACGGGGTAAGCACCAGAGAAACGGCAAAGCCCAAAAGCCCCATCACAATGTTTAACACAAACCAGCCAAGAAAGCCGATCCAAAAATCTTTTCGTTTTTCGCCAGGAGTTTCATAAATTTTACGTTGCATGGAGCTTTCCTTATTAAACAGGCATCAACCGATTCTGATTTTTCCACTGGCGGAAATAATACACCCCCAGCGCGGCGAGCAAAAACAAACAGGCAAACTGCTGGCCCGTCAAGCCCAGAGCGAGAATCCGATTCGTGCGGACAAATTCGATGAAAAACCGTACCACCGCATACCCCGCCAGTCCAAACTTCAGCAAATTCCCGTTCTGCATCTTTGGGTGATCCCGCAACAGCATCAAAACCGCGAACCAGATGAAATTGAACCCCGCGTCGTACAATGGTGTCGGATGCACCGCAAACCCCACCCCCGGCAGGGTGACGCCCCACGGAACGGTGGTCGGTTTCCCCAACCCATCCACCCCCGCCAGGAACGCCCCAATCCGTCCGATGCCCATCGCCAGCGCCATCGCGGGGGCAAACGCGTCGCACGCGCACCCCGCCTTCCCAATCGCTTTACTGGCAATGTATCCGCCCAGGTACGCGCCCGCCACCGCCCCCATGATCGAACCCGGCCCGATCCGGGGGTCGAACAGCGCGAAAAAGTTCAACGTTTGGGACGCCGTTTCCATCCCGTTGAAGAAAAAGATCGAGATCCGTGCCCCGATCATCCCCCCGACAAACGCCGCCAGCGTGATCGGGATCACCTCCTCCCTCGGCCAGTGTCGCCGTCGGGATTCGTACACCAACAGCATCGCCCCAATGAGCAATGCGAAAAAGAAAAACGTCCCGTAAGCATATACGGGCACGCCGCCGAGGGTAAAGAGGATAGGGTACATGGAGGCTCCTGAGGAGAAAAGGTGCAGGGGTGAAAAGGAGAAGGGATAAAGTGAGGGTGCAGGTTAAATTTACATCACAAGGAAGGATTTTGCAAACTGAAAATTTCCCTCTTTAAATTCTCTCGCGCGGATGTCTCCCACCATTCATGCGCCTGATCCGTGAAATAAATCCGCTCCCGCGCGAGAAACCGCGCCAACACTTCCGCCCGCCCCGCGCGATACGCCGCCTCTGGCACAAACCCGTACTCCTGCCGGATCGCCGCCGCATACGCCTCATACCTTTCAGCCTCCGCCCCAAGAATTGACAAATCCGCGTCGAGCAGGATTTGCGCGGGTAGATCATCCGCTTTTGCTTCGTGTTTGCGTGTAGCCAGAATTAGTTGGGTGATGGTCGTGAGCAGATGTGCCGGAAGATGAAGCGGCTCCAAAGCCTGGGTGGCCCAAACCGCGCTTTGTTCCTCGTTGTCATTTCGGCGCGGGTCATACACCACATCGTGCAACCATGCGGCGAGTTTCAAGGCAAGGTGCGTTGAGTGGGGGAGCGGTGGGGTGAGGGATGCGAGCAGTAAAGCTATCTTTTGGAGAACCTGCTCAATATGTTCTAGCGTGTGATAAACGCGGCCTTCGCTCATATAAGCCAGCACGATTTTTTCATATAGCGCCTCTATCGTATGCTTTTCTCCCATTAAATGTTGTAAATCAAAATCCAGTTGGGCGAACTCGTTAATTAAAGTAAATCTCTGTTGCATCTATCTCTTCCTTCTTGGTAAGCGTATAATCCGTGGGTGTGGCGCCTATCCCCTTTTTGGGTTGGAACCCCAATTTTCGGTTTGCGTAGCGCGCAACATCCTAAAAAAATCTGGTTGCATGTATTCTTAAAGATGGAGACCATCCAGTTTTCGTAATCACTCGCGATGAGTAAACCCAGTGAGGTGGACGAGCGGAGATATGTCTCGATAGCCCTAAAAGACTGTCTGAAAACTCAAACCCTAAAGGTTTTTGGCTCGTTTAGGCTTCGTTTTCAGCCAAAAAACGTTTCATTTTAGGATGGTAAGGCATCCAAAGAAAACCTTTAGGGTTTGGGCCGTGAGTTTTCATACGCTCTCTAAGACTTCGGCACGTCCACGCCGTTTTTTGGACGCCAACTGTGAGTAATTACCAGTTTGATCATGAGGTTCGGATATCACCGCGCCTGAATTTTTCCCGTTCTAAACAGAAATATTGTATTTACTCACCCTTGAAAGGGGTAGTCTCGAAAAAAAAAGGATGGATAGGGGGATGACCATCCCCCTATCCATCCTTTTTTCGGAATCTTTTACTCTGGTGAGTAATTACGAAATAATCGCTTAACTGCGCTTGGAGACTACCGATGACACATCTTGATCTCGTTTCTTTTTCACCTCAGGTGAAGTTCAACGTAACAACCCCGTTTACCCCTGTGCTTCCGTATCAGGGGAAAGGCTCTGCCCCGGACGAGAAAGATTCCCCACCCGTGGGATACCTTTTTGACGATGCTCGTGCTATTGCCCTGGCCGAAAAAGTGACCTCCTCAGAAACTATTTCTCTACAAGTCACGCGGGCCGAAATTTTCCTCACCAACGCCTGCAATATGGAATGTCTTTATTGCCTCAGCATCAAACACCCCATGCCGAAGTGGGATGACGCCCGCCTTTATGCCCTCATTCAAACCCTGGCCCAACGGGGGACGCGCCACCTTCAATGGACGGGGGGCGAGGTGACGGTCGTTCCGGGGCTGAAAAAATATATTTCCTGGGCCAAAGAAGCCGGTATGACCAATTCCATCTCCACCAACGGCATGGCTGGCCTCAAAATCTATCGGGACCTCATCGAAGCCGGCGTGAGTCATTTTTCGATTTCGTTCGATTCACCGGACCCGGCGGTGTTTGACCACATCACCCAGACGAAAGGCAAACTTCCCGGCATCCGGGCCACGATTGAGCAACTTTGTGCCGAAAACACAGCCCACGCCTATCGTATCGTCGTAAATTCTGTTTTGACGCCCACGACTGTGGCCAGTTTTATGGCGGATGACGCCCACCGCCTGCGCGAGTTTTTAGCATGGTGTGTCTCGTCTGGGGTGGATGATTTTAAGTTCCTGCCTGCCTCTACGGAGCCGTTTGCCTCCCTGTTTCCGTCTTGCGAAGTGATGGAGAAATTCATCGCCCTTTGTGTGGAACAGGTTCCCGCGCAATATAAGTGTTTCTTTTATCGGTTGTCGATGATGCAACGCGGCGGGCACGGTTTGCGTGCAGATTCGCCGAAAACGTGTTATCACAGCCTGGATGATCGGGCATATGACAGTTTAGGGGGCTATCCGTGTATCATCCACTTGCGCGAAGGTGGCGCGCGCTTGTCCCTGCACGAGGATTCGGATGTACATAAACGTCAGCAACTCGCCAAATTCCTGCATGAGGATCGGACAGCCGATCCGATTTGCCAAAAGTTTTGTTTTGATGTGTACCGGGCCTTAAATGAACGGGTTTCAACTTTGGTGGGTACCTCAGGAGGTGCATGAATACCCTCAGTCTCCCGCAACTAGCGCGTTCCTCAAGTGAACGCGCAGACCTTCACCTTCATTCGCACTATTCAGATGGGCAGTATGCCCCGCGCGTCCTCGCGCAGATGGCCGCGCAAAAAGGGTTGCGCGTGATTGCCCTCACCGACCATGCGACCACCCGCGGGATTGCCGAGATGATCGCAGAGGCTTCCCGTTGGGGGATTTATAACCTGCCTGCCATCGAGTTAAACGCTCAAACAGGGGATTTTTTGGGCTATTACATCGATTACGAACATCAGGGGTTATTGGCTTTTTTGCAGGAAATGAACGCGCTTCGGGAAAAACGGATTCGCTTAACAGTCGCCCGCTTGCGTGAATTCGGATATGACCTGGCGTGGTCTGCGTTGGTTGAATTTTCAAAGCCCGCCCTCCCCTCCAGGGCGCATATTGCCCGCATGTTGGTCGCCCTCAAACGTTTTCCGAATGTGGACCTGGTCTTCAAAACCTTATTGGGCCGAAGGCAACCCGCCTACATTGAACCAGAAGCCCCCCCGGACGAGCAATGTGTTCGGATCATCCGCGAGGCAGGTGGGCTTGCGGTATTGGCCCACCCGCAATTTCTCAACGTGGACCCGGAAAACCTTCAACCTTACATCCAACAATTGGTTGCATGGGGGGTCTCAGGGGTTGAACAGATGCCCGAAAGGGTTCGGGGCCCCGAAAGTGCCGTCTGGGAACAAGCGAGAAAAGAACACGGCTTGTTTGAAATCCAAGGGTCCGGGTTTCATGGCGAGGAAATCTCCAATGTCTGCCTGGGAGACAAGACCATAGGGGCAGATTTTTTTTCGGTCATGGAAGCCAGTCTGCCTCCTCAATCCGCACACAAAAGTTTCTTCAAACGCTTGTATTGGCGCAGTTCAAATCTTAGCCCCGCAGAATTTCATCAAAGCCTCTTCCCCGAAGATTATCATGTCATCACGCCTCACCACACCGACTTACTCGATTATCAACCCGAAATCCCGCCCGTTCCTGCAGATTATGTTGGCCTGCCGTTTGTGCTGGTTACCCCGGGTGCCTTGGATCAAATCGACGAAATTCGGAAGATATTAGGTGCATTTGGCGCTCAAATTGTCGCGTAAGAACATCATCTTCACTATCCCCAATTAGCCTGGACCATCTATCGCATGTATCAGATTCCCCGCATCCAAAAACCGCAGGAATT